>JAISKW010000188.1 GCA_031260775.1 Christensenellaceae bacterium | reverse complement strand
GCTCTTCGATTTTCTTTAATAACTCGCCTATTCCGAAAAGGGATATTTTAACAATTTTGAACGACAGCTTGCCGTTAACACGGTACACGTCGGGCGTGCCTATTGCGATAATCTTGTCGCCGGCTTTGGGCACAAAGCTTTGCCTTTTGTAGCCAAAAAGCGCGCAATCGATGCAGCCTTCGGTGTCCTTTAGTTGGAAGTAAATGTGGGGTTCTCTCACTTGCAATGCCGAAACCTCGCCAAGAACCGCGCAGTTCCTAAGTGACGGCTCGGACGTGAGAGCGGAATTTATACATGTTATTAGCTGCCCTACGGTCAAAAAATCGTTCATCGCACCTTATATTGTAACCGCACGGCGGTTTTTTGGAAAGAAAAGGAGCCTTATAATAATATGTATGGCAGAGAGTACGGCAATAGGAGAGTTGTTTAAGGCACTCGCGCGGAAAGAGTTTTCGGAAAAAGGCGCGGAGGAGTATTTGAAAACGAAAGGATTCGGAAACGACGAAGCAAAAGCGGCGGTTGAGGAAGCCGTAAAAAAGCATTATATTGACGACACCGCCTTTGCAAAAATGCTCATAGCTCAAAAAGGGAGGAGCAAAAGTAAAGCCGAGCTGAAATTCGTCCTGCAAACAAAGGGCGTTAAATCGGAGGTCATTGCCGACCTTCTTAAGGACAAAGAAGCCTACGCAGGCGAAGCCTCAGCCGTGCAAAAGGCGGTGAAACTCTTTTTTATGACGCACGACGTCGAGGATACGGACGACATAAACACCGTCAAACGGCGGCTTATTAATAGGGGATTCTCGCTTTCGGAGATAACTTCCGCAATAAATGCGGTAAAAGAAGGCGAAAATTAGCGAATGACGGGTTATAGTGTATCATTTTGCTATGATACATTGGTTTCCCGGGCACATGACAAAGGCGTTACGCGAGCTTGCGGCGGAGTTAAAAAACGTGGATGCCGTAATCTATGTTTTGGATGCCCGTGCGCCTATTTCGTCAATTAATCCGCAGTTAGACGAGATTTTAGGCACGAAAAAGAGGCTGTTCGTACTCAACAAAAAGGACTTAATTGCAAAGGATGACGAGCAACGGTTCGTGAAATACTTTGAGGACGAGGGCTTTACCTGCATCGCCGCCGACAGCGGAAACAAAAGCGAGGCGAAAAAAATCATTGCAAAGCTCGCGGAGCTTAACGCCCCCGACATTGCAAGATACGCCGCGAAAGGCGTTAAAAAAATTATCCGCGCCGAGGTTGTGGGCGTACCGAACAGCGGAAAATCCACAATGATTAACTCGCTCCTCCCCCGCGCTAAGGCGAAAACCGGCGACAAACCCGGCGTTACACGCGGCAAGCAATGGATTAGCGTCACACCGCACATCGAACTTTTGGATACTCCCGGGGTGCTGTATCCCGATTTTTCGGACGAAACAAAGGCTTTTAAGCTCGCACTCTTAGGCTCAATCAAGGACGAACGCTACGACGATACGGAAATAGCCGTACAGGCGTTGTCGCTTTTTATGAAAAAGTACCCGCAAGAGGTTTGTAAACGCTTTAATATCAGCGCGGAAAAGGGAAACTACCTTGAGAGCATCGCCGTCTCGCGCGGACTTATGATGAAAGGCGGCATCCCCGACATCGAAAAAGCCGCAAAAACCGTCATTACCGACTTCAGAAGCGGTCTTATCGGCAAAATTTCGTTGGATTAACCTATTAAAACACATCCTTTTTTCTTTAATTCTGCACATACTAACCTACGGAGAAATGTTTATGTTAAAAACGTTTAATTGTAGGAGTTTTATTGCGGAGTGCTTAGGAACGGCTGTTTTAGTGCTTTTTGCTTGCGGTGTTGCCGTATTCAGCGGCGCCGACCTTGTCGCAACCGCACTCACGTTCGGTTTAGTGCTTATCGCGCTTATCTATATCATAGGGCCTGTTTCGGGCTGTCATGTCAATCCGGCGGTGTCACTCGCGATGGCGATTAACAAGCGTATCGGTTGGATACAGTTTGTTTGGTATATTGTTGCACAATTTGTCGGCGCGGTTATCGGTTCGGCTATTCTGTATGCGCTCCAAAAATTATCGGGCGTAGACAGCGTTACGGCACTCGGGCAAAACGGCTTTGACGGAAATAGCGCGATAGGTCTTAATATGGGCGGCGCGTTTATTATCGAAGCTATTTTAACCTTCGTTTTTGTTTCGGCTATTATTGTCAGCACAAGCCGCGAAAAGGGCGCGGGGAAAAAGGCTGGCATAGTTATCGGGCTTACCTTGACTCTTGTTCACTTGGTCGGCATCAGACTGACCGGCACTTCCGTAAACCCGGCACGAAGCCTCGCTCCCGCACTTTTATTAGGCGGTACGCCGCTTAGACAAGTGTGGGTATTCATACTCGCGCCCTTAGTCGGCGCGGCACTTGCGGCACTTTTCACAAGGCTTGTCGTGCGTTCGGAGGACAATTCGGACGACAAGGTTGTAACCGAAGAATAGTGCGGAGATTTTGCGCCGCCGCAACCCGTTTATTCCTCAATATCGCGGTATGAGAGTAAAACGGGGTCGGCTTTAAGGTCGTCAAACGAGCCGGCGGCGACAAGCTTGCCGCTTTCGATTACCAAGATGCCGTCGTATTTTTCCAAGGTGGAGTCGTTAAATTTATGGCAGACGTTAATCAGCGTTTTGTCCTTTAATGACAACAAATTGTTTTCGACAATTGCGGATGTCGTTTTATCCAAAGCCGAGGTCACCTCGTCCAAAAGCAGAATATCGCCGCCCTTGTAGTAGGCGCGTGCGAGATTAATGCGCAACTTTTCGCCGCCCGAAACCTGCGTGACTTCCTCGTCCACAACGCTGTTTAACCCGTCCGGCAGAAGCCCTACAAAGTCGGTTAATGCCGACAAGCGCACCGCCTCCGCGAGGCGTTCCTTGTCGCCCGTTGCGAGGAAATCTATATTCTCCGACAACGGTCTTTTGAAGATAAAGCAGTTCTGCTGCGCAATCGCCACGACCTTTGTTATGTTCTTTTCTTTAATATCCGCATAGTTTGCGCCGTCCATTACTATGTCGCCCTCGTAGCCGCTATAGAAACGCGCAAGCAGTTTCAACAGTGTTGATTTGCCCGAGCCCGAACGCCCCAAAACTAAATATTTTTTGCCCTTTTCAAAGGAGTATGTAAACCCGTCCAGCACCTTCCTATCCGCATCCTGATAGGAAAATGAAACATTATTAAGCGTTACGGTATCCTTAAATGCAAAATCGGAATCCGCTTCTTCTTCTTCTGCATTGCTGCCTAAAATGCGCCAAACCTTATCGCGGTAAGATTTGCAGCCTAATATCCACACCATATAGTTGGCTACTTGTTGCACGTTTCCGTAAAACGCCATACCGATTTGCACAATCGAAAGCACCGCGCCTATTTTAACCTCGCCTATAATTACGGCGTAGCAGGTGAGCGCGACAAGCGAAATTATTGAAAAACTCGATACAATCGAAGCCGCGCCGGCGGCGGCGGCATCTATCCGCGTCGTCTTTTTATGTCCGCTCAAAAGAGAGTTCGTACGCTCGAATATGAACTCGTTCGTATGCCTTTCCGCCGAAAAACTCTTGATTATCGACACGCCTTGCAGGTTTTCCTTAGCGACCAACGCGAACGCCTTATTTGATTTCGAAAGCTCGTCGTTGGCTTTATCGAGCGGCTTTTTAATAAACAGCGGCATAACCCCCAAAAGGACGGTAAACCCGACCATCACAAGTGCAATCCACCAGTTCAAAATGACCGCCGCCACAAATGACGAAACGACCATAATAACTTGCTTAAAAACGTTAACGACGTTCCACATCGAGCTTGTCGATTGGTTTACATCGTTCGTCAGCGTGTCGTAATAGTGGGAGGAATCCTCGCTTGAAATATCCTCGTAGGAGGAATTAACTATTTTCGCAAACACGTCGCGCATCATTGAATAGCGCATATTATGGAAGTAAAAGTTCGAAAATATGTGTATAAAAATGCCCAAACCGGCGGTAACTAAGGAGTAAACAAGGGCAAGTACCGAGTCGTGAATAAGCGCGTCAACCTTTGCTCCCTCGGCAACGGAGTTTACGAGCGCGCCGTAAACGAGGGCAAGACCCGAAGTCATCACCGCTTGCAGTCCGTTTAGGACAAATAAAAATGCGAGCCGCTTTTTGTTGAATCCTAAATACCTAAAAATGCGAGACTTCCCCTTGGCAGAAATCATAGGGATATTTTACCATTAAACGATATGCACAAAAAGGTTGAGTAAAACGACGCCGGCGACAAGTGCCGCACCTAAGAAAAGCGAAATTATATCGCCGTATTTGATTTTTAACTCCTTATAACGGGTGCGTTTTTCGGTTGCGCCGTAGCACCTTGCGTCCATTGCTATTGCAAGCTCGTCCGCACGCCTGAACGCCGAAATAAACAGGGGGATAAGCACGGGTAGCATGGCTTTTGCCCTCTTAAAAATGCTGCCGGTATCGAAGTCCGCGCCCCTCGCTTTTTGCGCAAGCATAATTTTTTGCACCTCCTCGGAGAGTATCGGAATGAATCTCAAAGCGATACTCATTGTTAACGCAATATCGTGTACGGGTACCTTAATAAGCTTTAACGGGTACATCAAACTCTCAATTCCGTCGGTTATGGCAACGGGGTTCGTGGTGAATGTAAGTAGCGACGTACCCGTAACTAAAAGGATTAAACGGCACGAAAGCATCCCTGCAAATATAAGCCCGCCGTCGGTTATTTTAATAAATTTCCATTCAAGTAACGCGTTTCCCGAGCTGTTAAAAAAGATATTTAACACGCTTGTAAAAAGCACCAAAAAGAGAATGGCTTTTACGCTTTTCAAAACCTTTAACAACGGAATTTTTGAAAACGCAACCGTCAAAATTAAAAACGCAAGCGCGGGGAGGTACGCGATAAAGCTGCCCGACAAAAAAACGGCGACGGCATAAGCTATTGTCAACAGGATTTTCACCCTCGGGTCAAGGCTGTGAATAGGCGATTTTGCCGGGTAATACTGTCCGAAAGCGAAGTCTTTCATCGTAAAGCCTCCTCTTTTGCAGTTTCGATAATCCGCGCGGTTAACTCCTCCTCGGTAAGCGGAGTTATGCAAAGGTCGAAGCCTTTCTCTTTTAATTTTCGCGCGATAAACGCCGCATGCGGGAGTGACAGCCCCGTGTTTTGCGAATCGAACGTGCTGAAAAACTCACGTACAGGCTTGTCTTCTTTAATTTCTCCGTTCTCCAAATACACAACGCGTTCGCAATATTTTGCGATTTCGTCCATATTGTGCGAAACGATGACGACGGTTTTAATATGCCCCTCGCGCTTTAGCCTCGCGATTAACTCTAAAATTTCCTCTTTGCCCTCGGGGTCAAGCCCGGCGGTCGGCTCGTCAAGCAGCAAAAACTCCGGCTCGGCGGCGATGACGCCTGCTATTGCAAGCCGTCTTTTTTGTCCGCCCGATAAGTCAAACGGCGATTTGTCCTTAATGTCGTCAAAGTCAAGACCGACAAGTTTAATTGCGTTTTCGGCGGCGGCGGTCGCTTCGGAATCGGAAAAGCCGAAGTTTTTCGGCGCGAATTTAACGTCCCTAAGGCAGGTTTCCTCGAAAAGTTGGTATTCGGGGTATTGGAAAAGCATACCGACGGTTTTGCGGAGTTCCTTGTACTTTACCTTTTTTTTCGTTAAATCGTAGCCGAAAACGGACAAAACACGGGTTTTATACGCCGTATCGCCGCTTTTTAGCGCGCGTTTTTTCGCCTTTTCTTCGGTTTTGTTAAACCCCGGGATAAGCCCGTTAAAGTGCTGGATAAGCGTGGATTTTCCACTGCCGGTGTTGCCGATAACCGCAACGGTTTCGCCCTCACAAATTGTTAAATTGATGTTATCCAGCGCGGTTTTTTCAAACGTCGTTTTTGCCGAATAGGTAAAAGACAGGTTTTCGGCGTGTAAAATTTCTTTGCCTTGCTCTTTTCTTTTCGCTTCGTGTTCCTCTTTGAAAACGGGGGTAATAAGGTTCTTTTCTAAGAAATTTTCAACAAAATCCTCGTCAGTCAACGGAATTTCGTTTGCGAAACTTCCGTTTTCGGCATTAAGAGAGGTGGCAACCGCCGCGCAAACGGGCAAGCGAAGCCCGGCATTTTTAAGGGTATAGCCGTCCTTAAAAACCTCTTTCGGCGTGCCGTCCTTAACGACCTTGCCCTTGTTCAAAACGATAATACGGTCGGCGAGCGCGCCCTCGTCCATATAGTGGGTGATTGAAATTACGGTTATGCCGAACTCCTTATTGAGGCGCGCCACGGTTTGCATAATTTCGCTCCGCCCTCTCGGGTCAAGCATTGCGGTTGCCTCGTCTAAAATAAGAATTTTCGGGAGCATCGCAAGCACCGCCGCGATTGCCACGCGCTGTTTTTGACCGCCCGATAACTTTTGCGGAGTGCGCTCCTTGTACTCTTGCATATTCACGCTTGCAAGAGCGGCGTCAACACGCGTGCGGATTTCCTCGCGCGGCAAGCCTAAATTCTCCGGCC
>JAISKW010000045.1 GCA_031260775.1 Christensenellaceae bacterium | reverse complement strand
GCTTTTCTAAAAAAGCGTTCCCCTGTTCTCGCGGCACGCTTCGCGTTGCATGCCCTTCGGGCGCGCGCTCACTATTAAAGCAAGGGGAGAGGACATCCTGTCCTCCCCCTTAGCATCCCCCTCCCTTTCATATTGTGTTTCCCACTCCCCGAAAGAATCCGCAAAAACAAAAGGAAAAGGGCGCAATAGTACGCGCCCTTTGTGTATAACCTAAATATCCGTTCTAATTTCTTTTCGGAAAACATTCCCCCTGAAACAGTTTTTCAAAGGGGAGGGGTTCGGGGAGGGGAATCGCTTTTCTAAAAAAGCGTTCCCCCTCCCCGAAATAATCCACATTAAAAAATCTTTGCAAGAGACGCCGTAAGCTTGGCGGCGTTATCGTCGGAAATGCGCGTGAGAGGGAGGCGGAGATAGTCGTCGGAGATTAAGCCGAAGTGCTTAGCGGCGAATTTTACGGGGATAGGGTTCACCTCCGAAAAGAGGTACTTGTTAACATCCGCCAAGGAGAACTGAATGTCGCGCGCTTTCTTGTACTCACCGTTGAAGAACGCTTTGGTGATTGAGAGCATCTCGCCGGGGATTACGTTGGAGGCAACGCTGATGATGCCCTCGCCGCCTAAGGTTAACGCCGTGTAGGTCAAATCGTCGTCGCCGCTGTAGAGCGCGAAGTTCTTGTCGCAAAGAGGGGCGATGCCCGTGAACTGCTTAATTTGTCCGCTTGCCTCCTTGATAGCCACAACACCCTTGATAGCTTTGAGCTTTTTGACGGTGTCAACCTCGATGTTGACGCCGGTGCGCCCGGGAACGTTGTAAGCGATAATAGGGACGGTTATTTTTTCAGCGATTGCCTCAAAATGCTTGACAATGCCGTTTTGGGTACACTTATTGTAGTACGGTGTAACCGTAAGTACGGCTTTTGCGCCGAGTTGCTCGCCCTCGATTGCGTATTCCGCCGCCGTGTATGTATTGTTCGAACCGGCACCGAAGATAATAGGAACCGCGCCGTCAACGATTTCGAAAACGCGTTTCGCAACGGAAATCCGCTCGTCGTGAGTCATTGTTGTGGGCTCACCCGTCGTGCCTAAAACGACAAGCGCGTTGATGCCGGCTTTAAGTTGCGCGTTTACAAGCCGCTCAAGGCTTGCGTAATCGACCTCACCGTTCACCCCGCTTTCCTTGAACGGTGTAATTAATGCCGTAGCTACTCCCTTAAATATACTCATAGTTGTTTTGCGGATTAGTCCGCATCCTTAATTAAATATTCGACAATTTGGATTGCGTTAGTCGCCGCGCCTTTACGAATATTGTCGGCTACCACGAACATATTTATGCCGCTATCGACGGTTTCGTCAATGCGAACGCGCCCGACATACACCTCATCGGTGTCCTCGCACTTGAGAGGCATTGGGTAAACGAGGTTGGTCGGGTCGTCGTGCATAATGATTCCCGGGGCGTTTTTGAGCGCGTCCTTTACGCCCTCGAGCGTTACGGGGTTGAAGAATTCAACGTTGATGCTCTCGCTGTGGCCGTGGAAAACCGGCACGCGGACGGTGGTTGCGGTGATTTTCAGCGAGAAGTCCTCAAGGATTTTCTTGGTTTCAAAAATCATTTTTTCCTCTTCCTTGGTGTAACCGTTGGGGAGAAAAACGTCGATTTGCGGAATTACGTTGCCGAAAATGGGGTAGGGGAATTTCTTGGGAGGCACGCCGTTCGCGCCTTGCTTCAAGTCGTCATAGCCCTGCACGCCCGCGCCGGAAACGGCTTGGTAGGTGGAGTAGACTATTCTTTTAATTTTGTACTTATCGTGGAGGGGTTTTAGCGCGACAACCGCCTGAATTGTGGAGCAGTTAGGGTTGGCGATTATGCCGTGGTGCGCTTTTGCGGCGGCGGCATTGACCTCGGGCACGACAAGCGGCACGGAGGGGTCGGTGCGCCATTGCGAGGAGTTATCAACAACAACGGTGCCGTATTTCGCGAATACGGGTGCATATTCCTTCGAAACCGAGCCGCCCGCCGAGAACACGGCGAAGTCGATTTTCTTATCCTTTATATTTTCCTCTTTTAATTCGATGACCGTGTGGTCTTTGCCCATAAATTTAACGGCTTTGCCCGCGCTTTTTGCCGAAGCAAACAGAAAAAACTCGTTGACGGGGAGCTTTCTTTCTTCAAAAACCTGCAAAAACTTGCTGCCGACCATACCCGTTGCGCCGACTACCGCGATATTATACTTCTTCATAATAATTGCTATGTTCGTACATTATATGCCTTTAAGGGGGGGGGCGTCAAAGTTTCGAACCCGAATGAGCGGAGTCATTTCGGCGCGGTGGGAATGCTCTTCGGTGAAAATAGCCGCGCCGTGAAGCAGCTGCGCCGTGAATTCGGCTTCGCAGGTGAAATAATGTTTATCTAAGGTTCGTTTGAATATTTATTACAAACAAAACAACGTATGAGTTCCGCCCCTCACGCGCAAAACGACAAGCGGTTGCCTGCTTGCGGGAAATATTACTATAATGACGACAAAATATTAGTGTGTTACAATAGTAACACTCAAATCGCATTATCATGAACGAAGCTGTAATTTTAGATATTCAAAGAATGTCCACCGAAGACGGTCCGGGACTTAGAACCACGGTCTTTTTCAAGGGCTGTAACCTCAAGTGTGCATGGTGCCATAACCCCGAAAGCATCAACTTTAAGCGCGAACTGCACTGGTACAAGAACCGCTGCATCGGCTGCAAAATCTGCGTTGCTAAGTGCAAAAAACAGGGCATTAAAATGGGTAATGACGGCATAACCTTCACCCGTGACATTTGCATCGACTGCGGTACCTGTATGAAGGAATGCCCTGCCGGCGCAATCGAGCTTAAGGGCGTTAAATACACCGTTGAAAACCTCGCAAAGGAACTCCTCAAGGACAAAGCCTACTGGGGCAAAGACGGCGGCGTTACCCTCTCGGGCGGCGAAGTTATGATGCAACCCGTTGCCGCAACCGAGCTTTGCAAACTCCTTAAAGCCGCCGGCGTTGCCGTTGCCATAGATACTGCCGGCGCGTACGACTACGCACGCTTACAAAACATTCTGCCCTACGCCGATATGGTTCTCTACGACCTCAAAATCTTCAACTCCGATTTACATAAAAAATTCACCGCAATCGACAACGCGCTGATTTTGGAAAACTACAAAAAGCTCATCGCGGACGGCGTTCGCGTTTGGGTACGCACCCCCATTATCCCCGGGGCTACCGACAGCGTCGAAAATATCGAAGCTATCGCATCCTTTATCGCCTCGGTCGGCGAGCCCGAAAAATGGGAACTTTGTACCTTCAACAACCTCTGCAAAGACAAATACACCCGTCTCGATAAGGTTTGGGACTTCGCCGACACCCAACGCATCAAAAAGTCCTTTATCGAAGACCTCACCGCTCGCGCTCACGCCAAGGTTTCCGTCGCCTGTTGGTCGGGTGTTACGGTAGAATAAAGAGCGGGTGCGGTTTTGAACGAGGGTTATATGCTTGAAGAATGGGAAATTTTATTGAAACCGCTATGCGAAAGCGAAAGCTACAAAAGTCTTTCGCTTTTTTTAGATGACGAGTACGGAAATTACGAAATTATGCCGCCGCGTGACTGCGTGTTTAAGGCGTTCGAATACTGCGCTCCGCAAGATATTAAGGTTGTAATTTTAGGTCAAGACCCATACCCTACAAAGGGAGTCGCTATGGGATTATCCTTTTCAGTAAACAAAAACACAAAGCTGCCGCCGTCACTAAACAACATATTCAGAGAACTGCAAACCGATTTGAGGTTACCCGAACCGCGCGAAAACGGTGATTTGTCCGATTGGGCAAGGCAGGGGGTACTGCTTTTGAACGCAACGCTTACCGTACGCTCGGGCGCGCCGCTTTCGCATCTTAACAAGGGTTGGGAGGAGCTTACCGACGGGGTAATTTCGCGCCTTGCAGAAGCCGGAAATAAGGTGTTTATGCTTTGGGGGGCGAACGCACAAAAGAAGGAAAGGCTCATCGATACGGGGAATAACCTTGTAATCAAGTCGGCACACCCGTCGCCGCTGTCGGCAAGAAACGGATTTTTCGGCTCGCGTCCTTTTTCGCGCGCGAACGACTATCTTAAAGGTTTCACGAACCCTATCGTTTGGTAAAAGCGCAGAATTTTTAGCCGTTGATAATCGTGTCGCCATTCTGTACGATGTCGCGGAATCTATATCAATACATTTGAAAATAGCCGTTTCTACCTTATAATACATAGCATAATGGTTGGGGCGTGGTTGGTATTAGGCGCGTACGGGTTAGCAATTGTCGCTATTGCGGTACTTTGCCGCAAAAAAAGCAGCACTTTACAGGGGTTTTTCCTCGCGGATAGCGGTGTAGGCGGTTGGATGACCGCTTTTTCGTACGGAGTTACCTATTTTTCTTCGGTAGCATTCATAGGATATGCCGGCAAATTCGGTATGAGTATGGGTATGTCGTCGATTTTTATCGGCATAGGAAACGCCGTTATCGGCGCGCTCCTCGCGTGGTTAGTGCTTGCAAAACGTACAAAAAATATGTCCACCGTTCTTAAAGCCGATACGATGCCCGAGTTCTTCGCCGAACGCTATAAATCCAAACCCATAAAAGCTATAAGCGCAATTATCATTTTTATATTTTTAATCCCCTATTCAACATCGGTTTATCAAGGGATTTCGCTGTTGTTCGAATCGGTCTTCGGCATCCCCTACCAATGGTGCGTTGTGCTTATGGCGGTACTGACTGCGGCGTATTTGTTCTCGGGCGGCTACTTTGCGTCCGCAGTTTCGGACTTTTTGCAAGGCATTATTATGCTCGTCGGAATCGTCATAATTATCGCGTTAGTGGCAACTTCGGACACCGTAAACGGCGCGACGGGGTTCCAAACTCTGATTGACAAGGGCTACGGCTTTTTGCCGCAAACGACGTCGGCGACGGGTATGTTCTACGATACCCCGGCGTTCAACCTGATTGTAATCATACTTTTAACATCGTTCGGAATATGGGCGATGCCGCAATCGGTTCATAAATTCCGCGTTGTAAAGGACAATAACGCCATAAAACGCGCGGCGGTAGTGAGCACGTTATTCTGTTTAATTATCGGCGTAGGCGCGTATATGAACGGCGGATTCGCGCGGCTGTTTTACCCTGATGCGTTGCCTGCGGGCGGCGCGGACAGCGTAGTCCCGGGCATATTGAAATCGGCAGGATTTTCGAAGCCGATGCTTGCGTTCGTATTGGTACTCGTTTTAAGCGCGAGTATGAGTACGCTGTCGTCGTTGTCGCTTGCGGGAGCGAGCGCGGTCGCGTTGGACTTTTACCGCGGATTCTTGGCAAAGGAGGGCGAGGGCGAAAGGAAAACGAAGCTTATTTTGCGCGTCGGGAGCGTGGTGTTCATACTCGTGAGCGCGGTGCTTGCGCTTAACCCGTTAGATGCTATCGTCACCCTAATGAGCTTGTCGTGGGGCACGCTTGCCGGGTGCTTTATAGGGCCTTATGTTTTGGGGCTGTACAATAAGAAAATAACCAAAGAGGCGGCGTATACGTCGGTAATCGGCGGTGTAGTGATAACGGTCGTGTTGATTTTCGTATTCGGCGCAACAATGGGCGGCGGCGGAAACATTCTGCAACGCGGGCTTGCCCGTTCTCCGCTTGTGGGCGTAATAGCAATGCTCTCGTCATTTGCTTTGACACTCGGAGTATCTTATGTTCAATTGCTAATTACGAAAAAGCCTCCCGAAGCGGCCGGGTTTGAGGCGATAACAGTACTAACTTCCGAAACCGAAACGGTTAAAGAAGCGGAATAATTTGAAAGGAAGAGCGAGAGTAATAGCATTTTGCGGTTTAGGCGCGGCGTTATCGCTCGCGTTTGAAACGTTGGCGTTTTTTGTGCCGGTAGCCTCGCTCACGTTTCACATCTTGGCGGCAAGCGGAGTTATGCTGCCGCTTACGCAAAAGTATTATAAGGAAAGCTTAATTTCGTACGCCGCCGCCTCGGGTATCGGCGCAATATATATGACGGTGTATATCTTGCCGTTTGTGTTGGTTACGGGCTTGTTTACAATTCTTGCGCTCACCGCGCGCGAAAAGAACGTTAAACGCTCGTTCGTCTATATCGGCACCGTAATATATGCCTCTCTCACGTTTTTCTTTTTGTTCTTCCTCACGAAAAACATCGTAATCGACACCTCAAAAATCGCGTTTTTGGACGCAATGCCTTACGTATCC
>JAISKW010000142.1 GCA_031260775.1 Christensenellaceae bacterium | reverse complement strand
AGGTTAACCGGATTGCAGGTAGGCGGCGACGAAACAAATTACCAGTATTACCCTTATCCTTATACGGTAAAAGCCGAGCCGTACAAATTTGCGATTTACGGCTCGGGTACCTCGCATTTCGGCAGCGGTTCCAACGCATTGAGTAACTCGGATAACGGCGGCGGATATATGCAATGGCTTTACGATTCTCTGCACAATATAGAAAGCGGTGCCGGTTACAACTATCACGGCTACGGCTCTCCCGCCGCGCTCTCTACGCACATGAGACAAGACCCCAATATGGAGTATTTCTTCAACACGCAAATGAACCTTTTAGACGGGCAATACGTCTTCAAATACGAGAGGCAGGGCGGTCAGTTCGGATTGGACGATATCGTGTTATCGTCGGCGAGCAATTATGACGCTTCGAACCCGAACTTCGATTGGATGCCGATTGTGCAGGATAATGCCATAGTTGATTTGAACACGGCGGTGAGAGAATCGGGTATATTTGTAACAAAGAATCCGACTCCCTATCCGCGTGACCTCATGCAAGCCCAACTATCCACAAGTCAGGTCAATTATAACAACGTTACGCCTTTCTATGATTATTTAGAGGTGCTGTATTCCACCGGCGTTGCCGCAAAGGAACCGTTCGACGGGTTCCTGCCGATTGATAATTACAACCAATTAAACGCTATCACCGGGAACGCATCGCAAGCGACTATATTTGCAAGGGACGGCGAATATAACGAAAACTTAGACGCCACGTCGTTCGCGACGCTTAACAATAACGGTAATTTAGTAAACGATACGTATAACTTTAGTATGGGACCTGGCGCGAGAGTCGGTACTCATTTTTATACAAGGGTAAACGGGGTCGGCGTAGTCCAGTCGGAGGTTTTATATCCTCCGGATTACCGTCCGGACAAGAACGCCAACATTACGAAATCGGGCGATACGTATACGGTAGGGGGTTACACACATCCCACTAACGGCATAGACAATATGGTTACAATGGGCGGCGAAACTGTTTTCATTTACAAGAACGCTTTCCCGAGAATCAGCGGAATGAGTTATGTTCAAAGCGAAACGGATTTGACCGTAGTACAACCGCATGCCGGCAAAAACTATTGCGTAATGTCACTTGAAAAAAGCGGCGGAACAACGGGCGGCAACTATGAAATCATAAGCAAACCCTTTGTCGTATATATTGTTGTGCCCACATTCAATTCTGTTAACGAAGAATTCATGCTTGAATATACGAAGGTTTATATCAGCAGCGGACCTCAAGCAGGTTTCTATTACTACAACGGACAGATTACGAACGTTAATGATTATTTCTTAAAGGCATCTACAGATGTTACGGGGGCTTCATTTAAGGCAGCGATATTGGAGGGCTCACCTGTCGGCGATAAAGACCCGTCCGGCTTCCCTACGGGCACGATGACTTTTGTCACGAGATGGTTGCCTTATACCTATCATTTGAATAATACCGCTCCGGAAGAGGTTTATTGGCAACAGATAGCCCCGCCGTCCGCAGGCTTCGACCCGATTTATACCAAAACACGAACTAACGCTATCACGACGTATTGGACTACCGTCGGCAAGCAGTATTATTGGACGGGGGCTACGGAAAGTCATACCAGTTGGGAGTTGTTCCTATCTGCGCATTCGTAGCAAACCGGATACTGTTCATACTAATGAGCAATTAGTATGAACAGTATTTTGGCAATAATAGTCGATAATAAAACAATGTCCGAATGATGCCTTAAACGGCAAATGTGCGGGAGTTCTTAGCTTTTCCAAATATAATGATGCCGTAAACGGCAAATGTGCGGGAGTTCTTAACTTTTCCAAATATTTTGTCCCATATATAATATAAGTAATAAACAAGGTAATAATGTCCGAAGACAGACAAAAATATATTCGTAATTTCTGTATCGTTGCTCACATAGACCACGGTAAATCGACCCTCGCCGACCGCATTATGGAAAAGACGGGGCAGGTATCGGAGAGAGAATCAAAAGAACAACTGCTTGACAGTATGGACATCGAACGCGAGCGCGGCATTACGATAAAGCTTGCGCCGGTTCGTATGTTCTATACCCACGGGGGGCACGAGTACACCTTTAATTTAATCGACACCCCCGGGCACATTGACTTTTCGTATGAGGTTAGCCGTTCTCTTGCCGCGTGCGAGGGGGCTATTTTGGTTGTGGACGCATCTCAGGGCATCGAGGCGCAAACTCTTACTAACGTTTATTTAGCGTTGGATAACAACCTTGAAATTCTGCCCGTCATCAACAAAATCGACTTGCCGTCGGCTAATATCCCCGACGTCTGCCGCGACATCGAGGAAATTATCGGTTTAGACACCGCGAACGCGCCGCGTATCAGCGCGAAAGACGGCACGAATATCGGGGACGTTCTCAAAATGGTTGCGGAAACGCTGCCTCCGCCGAACGGCAATCCCGACGCGCCGCTTAAGGCGTTAATTTTCGACTCCGCATACGACAATTATAAGGGCGCAATTTGCAATATCCGCGTATTTGACGGCGAGGTAAAGGCGGGTACGAAAATAAAATTCTTCTCGAACGGCAAGGTTTTCGACTGTACCGAGGTTGGAGTATTTAACCCTAAAATGAAAGCCGTGCCCGTTTTACGTGCGGGCGACGTGGGGTATTTATGCGCAAGCATTAAAAACGTTAAGGACACCTCCGTCGGCGACACAATCACTCTTGCGGACGGCGGCACAAAGGAACCGTTACACGGCTATAAAAAAGTCAGCCCCATGGTCTACGCCGGAATTTACCCGTCCGACGGCTCGCGCTATAACGATTTAAGGGAGGCAATCGAGAAGTTAAGTCTTAACGACGCTTCGCTTGCTTATGAGCCGGAAATGTCAACGGCGTTAGGTTTCGGCTTCCGTTGCGGCTTCTTAGGGCTACTGCACATGGAGGTTATCGAAGAACGCCTTGAGAGGGAATTCGATTTGGAATTAATTACAACGGCCCCGTCCGTTATCTATAAAATTACCAAAACCGACGGAACGGAGTTCACAATTGACAGCCCCTCAAAATTGCCGCCGTTGCAAGAAATTGCCTCGGTCAGCGAACCCGTGGTAATGGCGAATATATTTTCGCCTGCGGAGTATATCGGCGCGATAATGGATTTATGCACCGAAAAGCGCGGAATTTTTATAAATATGTCGTACTTAGATACGAAACGCGTTAAGATTGAATACCGCTTGCCCTTGTCCGAAATAGTTTACGACTTTTTCGACTCGTTGAAATCAAGAACAAAGGGCTATGCGAGTTTGGATTACGAATTCCAAGGCTATAACCCCGACGATTTAGTTAAGTTGGATATACTCCTGAACGCCGAAATCTGCGATGCTTTATCGCTCATTGTCCACCGTGAAAAAGCGTACGACAGAGGGAGAATAATTGTTGAAAAACTCAAAGAGGTAATCCCCCGTCAGATGTTTGAAATCCCCGTGCAAGCGGCAATCGGGGCAAAGATAATCGCGCGCGAAACGGTAAAAGCCGTGCGCAAGGACGTCCTTGCAAAGTGCTATGGCGGCGATATTACGCGCAAGAAAAAGCTGTTAGAGAAGCAAAAAGAGGGTAAAAAGCGTATGCGCCAAGTGGGTAACGTTCAAATCCCGTCCGATGCGTTTATGAGTATCCTCAAGTTTGACGACAAAAAATAGGTTTCCGCTTCTCTTTCCGAGGAAAGCGGAAGAACGCGGAGCGAAAAAACTGATTAACCGTGAAACTATTCGTGCAATAATTTCAAAATATACTAAATTAGTTTATCATATTAGCAATGTACAAGAAGTTATCACCGAAGCCCGACTACGCCGCTATGAGTGCGGAAATCTTAGAATTTTGGAAAGAAAGGGGCATTAAAAGAAAGGTAATCGACTTAAACAAAGATACCGGGAAGATTTTTTCGTTTTACGAAGGCCCGCCTACCGCGAACGGTAATCCGCACGCCGGGCACGTTTTAACGCGCGCACTTAAAGACATCTATACCCGCGCCGCCGCAATGCGCGGCTTCTATGTCCCCCGTAAAGGCGGCTGGGACACCCACGGACTGCCGGTTGAAATAAGCGTTGAAAAATCCTTGCACATCTCGGGCAAGCAAGACATCGAAAGATACGGTGTTGAAAACTTCATAAAAGCCTGCAAAACCAATGTGTGGAAGTGCATCGAACGCTGGAAAGAGTTCAGCGAAAAGGTCGGTTACTCGCTTGACTTAGACGACGATTGCTATAATCCCTACGAAAACTACTACATCGAAAGCGTTTGGTGGTCAATTAAAGAATTAGACAAAAAAGGATACCTCTATAAAGGTCACAAAATTTTGCCCTCCTGCCCGTCTTGCCAAACCGCGCTCTCCTCAAACGAGGTTGCGCAAGCCTATAAGGACAGAAAAGACTTAACCGTTACCGCAAAATTTTACTGCGAAAACCTCAAAGCAAGCTTCCTTGCGTGGACAACCACCCCGTGGACGCTCCCCTCGAACGTCGCGCTTTGCGTCAGCGCAACCATAGACTACAGTTTTGTTAAGTCCGAAAACGAAACCTTTATCCTCGCGAATGATTTAATCGAGGCGAATTTCAAGGGCAAAGAGTACACCGTTGTTAAAACCGTAAAGGGCGCGGAACTCGTCGGCGAAAAGTACGCGCCGCTTTTTGACTATGCCCCCCGCGCCACGGGCTACCGTATTGTTTCGGATAACTATGTTACCACGACCGACGGCACCGGCATCGTTCATATCGCCCCTGCATACGGCGAGGACGACAACCGCGTGGGCAAGGTCTGGGATTTACCCTTTTTGCAAGCCGTTAACTCGGCGGGCGTTTTCAACGGTTGGTGCAAAGAGTACGCCGGCAAGTTCGTTTTTGACACGAACGAGAACGTAAATTTAACCGTCGTCAAGGATTTAGGCGAGCGCGATTTGGTGTTTTCAAAAGCGTGGCACACGCATTCGTACCCCCATTGCTGGCGTTGCGGTACCCCGTTAATCTATTTTGCGCGCGATTCGTGGTTCGTTAAAACCACCGCATACAAGGATAAATTAATCGAAGCGAACGACAATGTAAACTGGTTTCCCGAGTCCTTTAAGAAAGGCAGAATGGGGAATTTCCTTGAAAACAACATCGATTGGTGCTTATCGCGCGACCGTTATTGGGGCACTCCCTTGCCAGTTTGGCAGTGCGATTGCGGACATCACGAAACAATAGGCAGCATCGCCGAGCTTGTAGAAAAAAGCGGCTGCGCGCCCGATATCGAGCTTCACAAGCCCTATATCGATGCCGTCACAATAAAATGCCCCGTTTGCGGCAAACAAATGAAGCGCGAAAGCGAGGTAATCGACGTTTGGTACGACTCCGGCGCAATGCCGTTCGCGCAGTTCCACTACCCCTTCGAGAACAAAGAGGAGTTCGAAAAACGCTTCCCTGCCGACTTCATAATGGAGGGCTACGACCAAACACGCGGCTGGTTCTACACGCTTGAGGCAATCAATACCGCGCTTTTCGGGCGCGCACCGATGAAAAACTGTCTTGCTAACGGTATGATTTGCGACGAAAAAGGCGAAAAAATGAGCAAAAGCAAGGGCAATTTCACCGACCCGATGGACGTCATCAACAAGTTCGGCGGCGATTCGGTGCGGTTTATGTTTTACTCAAACGGTCAGCCCTACTACGATGTAATTTTCTCCGAAAAGTCTATTCTCGAAGCGTCAAGGAAGTATATTGACGTTTTCTATAACTCGTTCGTTTTTTATGTTTTGTACGCCGATATTAACAACTTCGCGGGCGGCAAAAAGACGGTCAAGGACGTAAAATTGAGCGTAATGGACAAATATATTTTGTCCGAACTAAACACCTTAATCGAAAACGTCACGCGCGAAACAAGCGAGTATATGGCAACCGAGGCAAGCCGCCGCTTTATTGATTTTGCCGACGTCCTCTCGAACTGGTATATCCGCCGCTCGCGCAAACGCTTTTACGATTTTGCCGAGGGCACGGACAGCGAGGCGGCGTTCGTCACGCTCTACACCGTTTTGGACGCGCTTGCAGAACTCTCCGCGCCGTTTATCCCGTTCTTAAGCGAAAGTATTTACCAAACAATCGTCGTGCCGTTCAACCCCAAAGCCCCCGAAAGCGTGCATTTGTGCCAATACCCTAAGGTTGAAAAGAATCTGATTAACGCCGCATTGCAAGCGGATATGAACGAGATTTATACGTTCTGCGAAATCGCGCGAAACGCGAGGCAAAAGGCGGGCATCAAAATCCGCCAACCGCTCAAAACAATGTATATCGGCAACACCGCACGCGATATCAAGTACCCGAAAGAGTATTTATCAATTATCGCCGACGAGCTGAACGTCAAGGAAGTTCTTATCGGCAAAGACCTTTCGGGCTATGTAAACTACGCAATTAAGCCGAATTTGAAAACCTTAGGCCCGAAGTACGGCAGCAAACTGAATGCTATCAGAACGTATTTAACAACCGCCGATACCCGTTTAATTAAGCAAGCGGTCGCGAACGGCGGCGTATTCACAACCGCGATAGACGGCGCGGAAATCAAGCTTGAAGAAGCGGATTTACTAATAACAGCCACCGAAAAGGAGGGGTTTGTGAGCGACACAAAAGAGAATTTCACCGTCGTTTTGGACGCGCACTTAACGGACGACCTCATAAAAGAGGGGTATTTACGCGAGTTCATTTCGCATATACAGTCGCTCCGTAAGTCGTCGGGTTTCGACGTTACCGACAGAATCAAGCTTAATATTTGGGGAGATACGGAAATTTCCAAGGCTTTGTCGCTCGAAACGGACTATATCAAAAAGGAATTGCTCGCCGTTGAGGTAAAATTCACCGAAGCAACGGCCGCGGAGAACTCGGACGAAATCGACTTTGACGGCAAAATACTTTTTGCCTCTATTGTCAAAGCAAAAAAATAGCGATAAATACAAGATATTGTAGTAATATGTCGGAGTGCCTACAAGATATTGTAGGCATTTTGTTTGCATTGATAAGTGTTGTATACTGTATTCATGGCAAGGTGGATATGTAATGTTTGCGGCTATGAAGTTGAAAGTGACGAATGTCCGTCGGAATGCCCTCTTTGCGGGGTCGGGCCGGACGATTTCACAAAAGCCGAATAGTTTATTGATATGATATGTTCAGACTCATTAACGCGTAGCAGGCGTTTTTGAGGCGTACCCGCCGAAGGAGAAAAATATTATGTCTAAATTTGTTTGCAGTGTGTGCGGTTATGTACACGAAGGTGACGAGGCACCGGCGTTTTGCCCGGTATGTAAAGTTCCCAAGGAAAAGTTTATTAAACAGCAAGAGGGCGCGTTGGTTTTTGCCGACGAGCACCGTATCGGCGTGGCGCAGGGCGTTGACGAGTCCATTTTAGAGGGCTTAAGAGCAAATTTCGCCGGCGAATGCACCGAAGTCGGAATGTATCTTGCGATGAGCCGTCAAGCCGACCGCGAGGGATACCCCGAGGTTGCTGAAGCGTTCAAGCGTTATGCTTTGGAGGAAGCCGACCACGCTTCACGCTTTGCCGAGCTTTTAGGCGAAGTCGTTTATGCCGATACAAAGAAAAACCTATCACTCCGTGTAGATGCGGAACACGGCGCGACCGCCGGCAAGCTTGAGATTGCCAAAAAGGCAAAAACCTTAGGTTTGGATGCTATCCACGATACCGTTCACGAAATGGCAAAAGACGAGGCACGCCACGGCAAGGGCTTCCAAGGATTACTCAACCGTTATTTTAAGTAACCGGGTAGCCTAAAGCCTGCTAAGATACAGCATTAGTATCGTAATATCCGCAGGGTTTACGCCCGAAATGCTCTGAGCTTGCCGAAGGGTTAACGGCTTAACCGCGTTTAGCTTTTGGCGCGCTTCGAGGCGTAAACCGTCAATTTTCATATAATCGGTTTCGGGAGAAAGAGCGAATTTTTCAAGCTCCTCGAACTCCTGCAAGGCTTTGTTTTCGTTTTTAATGTAACCTTCGTACTTAATTTCCGTCTCGACAAACTTTTTCGCGCCTGAACTGAACGCATTTAATATAGGATACTCCGTTGATAGAGCTTCTAAAGTAAATTCGGGGCGCGCTAAAAGCTTGCGCAGGTTCGTTTGAAGTTTTGGGTATGAGGTTTTAAGGTACTCGAACAGCCGTTCAACCTCGGCTTTTTTTTGCAAAAAGTTCTCATACTGCACGCCTCCGACTAACCCTAATGTCCGACCTTTTTCGGTTAAACGGAAGTCGGCATTATCTTGCCGCAAGGACAAGCGGTATTCGGCGCGCGCGGTCATCATACGGTACGGCTCGTTAGTGCCTTTTGTCGTCAAATCGTCAATTAAAACGCCGATGTACGCATCCTTTCGCGAGAGTATAAGCGGCGGCTTGTTTTCGCAATAAAGAGAGGCGTTTATGCCGGCAATTAAGCCTTGTGCCGCCGCTTCCTCGTATCCCGACGAGCCGTTAAGTTGCCCTGCCGAATACAATCCGC
>JAISKW010000110.1 GCA_031260775.1 Christensenellaceae bacterium | reverse complement strand
GAAATGCAGATTCCTCCCCCTCCCAAAAGAATCCACACAAATTAACGGATAGCGTTTTCGTAGGCAGCTTTGGCGAGTTCTTCGGTGATGTGAGCGTTAGCGAAGGCGGTTAAGCCGTCGACAATGCTATCCAAAATCCAATCGATAAGAATGTAGTCTTGCATCGTGCCGAACTCCGCCATGGTAAAGGTGATTTTGTTTTTGAAGGTCGTTAATGCAAGCTGAATGTACGGAGGGTGTTTAATCGAACCGGTCATATACGCGTCGATTATTTCGGCATTGCCGAACTCAACTTCCTTGTCGCCGATGATGCCGATGTTTGAAATTCCGACAAGCGGGTTTTTGAAGAAGGTTCCTATGAGGAATTTCGCAAGCGAGTGCGGCGCGTAATGGTAAACGTCTTGTAAAAGCGACCAACCGTGAAAGCCGGGATAGTCCTTTTTGAGCCTGTCCATAGCAAAGCGGCAGCGCACGGCAGTTTCGGGCAGCTCCGCGCCGAGCTTTGCGAGCGCGGGCACGACCATAGAGGTAAGGTTAGAGAAACCACCGCTCTCCTCGCCGTTGAGGTACTTGCGCATATTTATCATATTCGGCACGCCCAAACGCGCATCATCGGGCAGGTCGCCGAACTCGTAAACCGTCCTCAGGTACTGCGCCAAAATAATGTCGTTAAGCGTTACGCCCAAAATTTTGCAGTTCGATTTAAGTTTAAGAAACGTCTCTGCCGGCAAAATCGCCTTGTTAAGCTTCGGCAAACGGTCGGTGAATTTACTCTTTGCAAAGCGCACCTCAATCTTCTTCTTTTGCGCCTTGGAGTAGGAAATCATCTTTTTTAGCTTCGCCTTTTCGGCGTCGGTGAAGTTTTTATACAGCTGTTCGATGCCGCGCTCTCCGTTTTTGATTTGAACGGTCTCGGCAGGAAGCCCCTTTTCGAGCGCGGAGTATACGTCTGCAATGGACTTATAAAAAAGCTTTAAGTCCGCGCCGTCCATAATTTGGTGGTTCGTTACGAACAAAACCGCATCTTTCGAGCCGTTTCTTAGGAGAGTTACCCTGAATTGCGGGCCGTTTTTCTTGTTTACAATGCGGGTTAAAAGGAGGTTGCCCTCTGCGGATAATTTGTTTTTGGTCTCCCTAAACTCGAAAATCGGCAACTCATTCGCCTTAGTATCGGTTTCAATCCACCGGGCATGAAAAACGCCCGAATACCATTTTGCTTTTAATATCGGGACGCAATCCGCCACATATTCGCAAGCCATTTTGAGGTTGTCGGAGTTAATATTTCTGTCTAATTCGAAGTAGCCGTGGGTCATGTGGTCGTTCCATTTTTCCATGATGTCTTGCATCTTGTCCCACATTTCGGCTTTTTTATATATTTTTGCCATTTCTAATAATTAATGTTTTTGCCGGCTTGACGGCACCGCGCGGATAACCGCAAATTGCTTATTCCGCCTTGTGCAGAGTGGCTTCGCCGCTGATTCCGTCGATGATAATCACAACCTCGCGGTTGTTGTATTCAAACTCGACAACATGCTCGTAATAGGTGTTTTTGAGCGCGCCTCTAAAGACTAAGCGTTGGTGGACGTAATCGGTTTCGTACGAATCGTCAACACCGCATTCTTCCTCGGCGAAAGCGCGTGCGATAGACTCGGCTTCGTCCTCGTCAATCAAGGAATTTTTCTTTGCATGATACCCCGCCGCGCCGAAGACGCTGCCGAGTACTATTGCGGTTGCCACGCCTAAAATCGCCAAGGAGGTTAAAAGAGTCGCGGTTAAGGTTTTTTTCTTGATACGTTTTTTGATGTTTTCAATGGTTGCCGTGTCGGCATGAGTGAGTTTTTCCTCGTCAAGCGCGTGTAATTTGTCCTCGGAGCTGTTTTCGGCAAACACCGAATCGCTCTTAGAAAGAGTGTCCTCAACATAGCGGATTTCCTCTTCACTCGCCGTGCCCTTGATGTATTTTTCGTATAATGTCTTAAAATCGTCCATATTTATGGTTCCTTATTATTTTATGTATTCAAAAGTTTTTTCAATTCCTCTCTGCCTCTGTGCAGCAATACTTTGACGTTGGCTTCGGTTTTACCCGTCAGGGCGGAGATTTCAATAATACTCATATCCTGAAAGTACATAAGCATTAGTACCTCGCGTTGCGCCTCGTTTAATAAGTCGAGTGCGTGGTAGAGTGCGCGGTATCTTTCGTTCTTAATCAGCTCGTTTTCGGGCGAATTTTCGGGCGAAACCGGCTCGGAATGCTCGGGCATTTCCCCCTCGAACTTTTTCCGTCTTATGAGGTCGATTAGGCGGTTCCGTGCGGTTTTGTACAACCAATACTTGAAGTTACCGTCGGTGAAAGACGGAAGTTTCAAGGCTTTATAAAACGCATCGCACGCCACATCTTCGGCAAGATGAATGTTTTTACACAACGACCATATATACAATTTTAAGGGATTGTAGTGCTCTCTGAACAGTGCGTCCAGCTCGTTGTCCATATTTTCCTTCATTAGCTGTCACTATTATAAACGAATAATTAGTTTTTTGGTTACATTTGGATTGTTGTAACTCTATCGTTTCATTCTCAAAATCTGCCTATTTGACAGCGTGTTAGCCTATGCTAACATATTGTTAGTCAAAGCTAACATATAATGTGGTATGACGGCAAACAAATGAGATTAGACGAGTTAAAAGTAGGTCAATCCGCAACGGTTACGAAAGTAAACGGCGAGGGCGCGCTCAGGCGGCGCGTTATGGATTTGGGCGTAACCAAAGGCGTTGTCGTAACGGTTCGTAAAACCGCGCCTCTCGGCGACCCGATGGAGTTAATCCTCAGGGGCTATAGCCTAACCGTGCGTAAAGACGACGCGACTATCGTGGAGGTGGAATTATAATGAACTCCTTCAAAGTTAAACTTCACAACGTCTTTGCCAAAAAGGGTAAGGAAAAAACCGATTACATAACCGCAGACGGGCAAACTCACGCGCTTAAAATCGCTATCGCAGGCAACCAAAACTCCGGCAAAACAACGCTCTTTAACGCCCTCACCGGCGCGGTGCAATACATCGGCAACTGGCCCGGCGTCACTATCGAAAAAAAGGAAGGCAAGCTCAAATCAAATAAGGACGTAACCGTAACCGACCTCCCGGGCATTTACTCTCTTTCGCCCTATTCACCCGAGGAAAAGGTTTCGCGCAACTACTTAATAGAGGAGGACATTGACGCCATTCTGAACATTGTTGACAGCACTAATTTAGAAAGAAGCCTTTATTTGACTACCCAATTAATCGAAATCGGTATCCCGTTAGTCGTTTGTTTGAACTTAACCGACGTCATCAAAAAGCAGGGGCACGTTATCGATACGCAAAAGCTTTCGGAGCGTTTAGGCGTTCCCGTCGTATGCATTTCCGCACTCAAGGGCACGGGATTGAAGGAAGCCGTTGATACGGTTCTCGCCGAGGCACGCAAAAAAGGAGCGAACCTATTTCACCACCCCGACGCACTCCCTACCGATTTATATCTGCAAGAACACAGCGGCGACTCGCTGTTTTTAACGGACGAGCTTAACGAAAAAGTCCGCGCAATCGAGGTCTATTTGAAGACGTTGCCGATTGACTACCTCCACTCGCACTTTTTCGCCGTAAAGCTACTTGAGCGCGACGGTTTAACCTTCGACAGGCTCAACCTCCCCGCGGACATAAAACAAAAAATTACCGCGCTTATCGAAGAAATCGAAAAAAAGTACGACGATTCGGGCGACGGTGTGGTAATTTCGGCGCGCTATACGTTTATCGAAGCCCTAAAAAAAGAGGTTGTTAAGGAAGCTCCTAAGAAAGTCAGCACGACCGAAAAAATCGACCGCGTGTTGACGCACAAAATTTTCGCGCTGCCGATATTCATAGTTGTAATGTTCGCCGTTTACTATGTATCGGTAACGACGGTCGGAACAATCGCAAACGACTTCGTAAACGAGGGCATTTTCGGCAGCGATTGGGGCTTGCCTAAGGTAATTTCGGACGGATTAACAGCCATTAACACGGCGGATTGGTTGCAAAGCCTTATCGTTGACGGAATCGTCGCCGGCGTCGGGGCGGTACTTGGTTTCTTGCCGCAAATGCTTATTTTGTTCTTCTTCCTCGCTATATTAGAGGGCTGCGGATATATGAGCCGTATTGCGTTCATTTTGGACAAAATATTTAGGAAATTCGGCTTGTCGGGCAAGTCGTTTATACCGATTTTAATCGGCACGGGCTGCGGAGTTCCGGGCATTATGGCAAGCCGTACCGTCGAAAACGACGCCGACAGACGAATGACGATTATGACGACAACATTCATTCCGTGTTCGGCAAAGCTCCCGGTAATCGCCCTCTTTGCCGGTGCAATTTTCAACAATGCGTGGTGGGTTGCGGTCAGCGTTTACTTTATGGGTATTGCCGTAATTCTTTTGTCGGGCTTGCTTTTGAAAAAGTTAAAGCCGTTCAAGAGCGCGCAAGCCCCCTACATTACCGAATTGCCGTCGTATCGCTTTCCGTCGGTAAAAAACGTCGCGTTGAGTATTTGGGAGAGGATTTCCTCGTTCGTGAAAAAAGCCGGAACTATCATACTTTTGGCGACAATATTCGTGTGGTTTACATCGTCGTTTGGCGTTGAGGACGGCAAGTTCGGAATGGTTGAGGATGCCGAAAATTCGATGCTTGCGGCAATAGGGAATGTCATTAAATACTTGTTCTACCCCTTGGGCTTTGCCGATTGGAGGAGTTCGGTTGCAACCGTTACGGGACTTATCGCAAAGGAAAACATCGCGGGAACGCTTGCTATCCTCTTTAATTTTGCGGAGGAAGAAAGCGGAACTTGGGGCGCACTCGCGGCATCTTATGCACCGTTACAAGCGTACTCGTTTTTAGTATTCAACATGCTTTGTGCTCCCTGTTTTGCAGCAATAGGAGCCATAAGACGCGAAATGAAAAGCGCGAAGTGGTTTTGGGCGGCAATAGGGTATCAAACTCTGACGGCGTATTTCTACTCGTTTGTTATATACCGTATCGGCAGCGTATTTGTCGGCGGCTTGAACGGATTAGATATCGCCTTTACCGTATTAGCATTCATTGCGCTTGCGTTGTATATATATGTAATCGCCTGCCCTCCCGACAAATTAATTTGGAAGAAAATCGACTTTAGTAAACGCTGATTAAGTCCTTGTGCGGATTTTGAGAAGGCAAAGTAGACGTTTTTCAAGAACGCAGCGGACTGTATGTCCGCCGATGAATTGAAAAATCGGCGATTTTGCCCCAAAATGCACCAAAAGCTGCCAAGAGAAATTTGTTTTCGCTTACGCGAAACAAATTACGCGACTTAATCAGTGTTTACTTTAGTAAATTAAAGAGGAATCAAAATGCTTAACAACTTTTTTACCGAAAATTTGGGAACGATAATCGTCTCCGCTGTTCTGATAGTAGCGGTCGGGCTTATAATTGCCCGGCTGATAATAAACAAAAAGAAAGGCAAGCACGCCTGCCCGTACTGCCCGTCCGCAAGCACCTGCCCCGCGTGTAAGGGTAAGGACGGCGGGAAGTCATGCTGTGAAAAAAATGAGGAAAGTTAAAAGCATTTCACTTTTCGTATTTTAATAATTTTGCACTTGAATTTAGGTGGAAATGAGTAGTAAATTATTATTGTAGCGAAACCTTCGGGCGTAAGTTCGGAGGTTTTCATATATTTAATTATGGGGGAGAGATTTTATACAATGCCGATTGCCCACAGGGGGCTGCACGACGGGAACGTAAACGTTATCGAAAATTCTATGCAGGCGTTCAAGCTTGCTATCGAAAAGGGCTTTAACATCGAAACCGACGTGCGTTTACTGACCGACGGTAAGCTTGCCATTTTCCACGACAGCAATATGAAAAGGGTGACGGGCAAGCGGGTTAAAATTCAAAAACTCTCAAGTAAAGACCTCGAAAAACCCGAATACTTCCTCCCGAACGGCGAAAAAGTTCCGCTGTTTGAGGATTTACTCGAACTTGTTGACGGCAAAGTCGATATTCTTTGCGAAATTAAAGCCGGCCGTCCTACCGATTTTGCCCTTGAAAAAATGCTCTATTCGCAAATTAAAGGCAAGCCGTGGGTGACAATTCAGTCCTTTAACCCCTACAGCGTTCACTGGTTTACCGAAAACGCGCCGGAGGTTCGCCGCGGCATTTTGGGCGAAAAGGCGAAGAATTTCCCGCTCCGTATACTGTATAAATTGGTAAACCCCTACTGGGTTCTTTGCGTAGTCCGTCCCGACTTTTTGGCGTATCATATCGATTTTTTACCGAGCAAACGAATTGAAATCGCCGTAAAAGGCTTTAATCTGAAACTGCTTAGCTGGACCATCAAAAACGATGAGTTCTACACCCGTGCAGAGGAAAATAACTGCGACAACATTATTTTTGAAAGGTTAGATATAGATGCCGCGCCGTATAAGGAACAGTTCCCGAGGCACAAGGATTAATGTACAAAATTAACGTTGTCTGCGTGGGTAACTTGAAGGATAAATTCTTTAAGGACGCGCAGGAAGAATACCTGAAACGCATTTCGCGTTTTGCCGAAATAACCGTTATCGAATGCGCCGAGTCCAAGGAGGACGGTGTGAACGCCGTTATTAAAGAAGAAAACGGCATACTTGCCGCGCTCAAAGGCTTTGTGATTTTGCTCGATATCGGCGGCACGCTTATCACAAGCGAGGATTTGGCAAGCACGATACAAAAAGCCGTAATAACTCAACCTCAAATCACCTTTGTCATAGGCGGTTCAAGGGGAGTAAGCGACAAAGTCCGTGCCTCCTCTATGCAGAAAATATCTTTCGGGCGGATAACCCTTCCGCACCGCCTTTGCCGCATCGTTTTGGAAGAACAAATTTATCGGGGATTGTGCATCATTAATAACGTACCGTACCATAAGTAAAACGGATTCCGCCCCTTGCGCGCAGAATGGCAAGGAAAATCAAATCATTCATTATGGCAAAAGAAAAAGGGCGCAATTATTCGCGCCCTTTGTGTTATATCCAAACCTTTCTTATATTACCATTCCCAAAAAAATATAAAGCATTTGTGTTATATCCAAACCTTTCTTATATCCCCATTCCCCAAAACATATAAGGCAAATGAGTTTTCAAAGGGGAGGGGGATTTCTTTTTACTTAAAAGCATTCCTCCTCTCCGAAATACTAACCGTTAAAAACTACTCTTTTCTCTCGGAACCGAGGAAGGTGGGAACGTCAAGACCGGCTTGCTTAAAGACGTCTTGGAGAGGGGGGACGCTTTTGTAGAGTCCGGAGACGAAGTTGGCGGTGGAGCTGTTGCCGTTTTCACCTTTGCCGCTGTCCCAAACTGTGATTTTGTCGATTTTGATGTTCTTGATAGCCTCGGCTTGAATGCGCGCAATTTCCTCGATTTTGTCGGCAAGCAAGAGGTTGACAGCCGCGGTTGCGTTTCCGCCGGCTTTAATCAAGGCTTCGAAACCGTGCGCTTGCTGCGTTAAGATTTCCATACCGCCGCGAGCCTGCGCGTCAAGTTTGGCGAACATTGCGTCGGCTTCGCCCTTTGCAACGCGGCGCAGACGCTCGGCTTCCGCCTCGGCGGAGATTTCTTTACGGGCCTTTTCGGTACGCTCCGCAACAAGAATGTTCGCTTCCTGCGTGGCTTTTTCCTTTTCGGCACGCTTTAATTCGGCTACTCTTTCCGCCTCGTAACCTTCTTCCAAAGCTTTTGCGGTTTGAACCTTTGTCGCGGCTTCGGCACGTTTTTTCGCCTCGGCTTGACGCTCCATTAAGGTAGCGTTCGCATCGGCAATGGCCTCTTTCGCTTTATTTTCTCCAACGATTGCCAAGCTGTCGGCATCGGCGACTTTGATTCTTTGGTCGCTCTGCGCGTTAGCCTCGCCGATTGCACCCTCGCGGTTCTTTTCGGCAACCGAGCGGCGCGCGTCGTTGATTGCTTTCGCGGCGGCCTCGCGACCTAATGCGTCGATGTATCCGCTTTCGTCGCTGATGTCCTTTACGTTAACGTTGATTAAGCGCAACCCGATTTTTTTAAGCTCCGTTTCGACGTTCCATGCGACGGCTTCTAAGAACTTGTCGCGGTCGGCGTTGATTTCCTCAATTTCCATTGTGGCGACAATCAAACGTAATTGACCCAAAATGATATCCTCCGCGAGGCTCTTTATTTGAAGCTCGGGGAGCCCCAAAAGACGCTCAGCCGCGTTCTCCATAATCCCCGGTTCGGTGGAGATTCCGATTGTGAAGTTCGAGGGGATATCCACGCGGATATTTTGCCGCGAAAGGGCGTTTTTCAAATCGACCGAAATCGAAATCGGTTTTAATTCCAAGTATGCAAAGCTTTGGATAAGCGGAATAATAAGCCGTGCGCCGCCGTGGATACAAAGCGAACTCGCCTTTGCGCCGTCTTTGGCTTTGCCTACCTTACCGTAGACTACGAGAACTCTGTCGGAGGGGCACTTTTTGTACCGCGTTGCAAACAGCAACATACTGCCTCCTATTACAAATACGAGGGCTAATATTAACCCGACGATTCCTCCTGCGCTCATTGCGTTTACCATACAAATATTATACTACTAAACCGGGGGGTTTCTAATATGAGTTTTTTCGCGGAGGAGAAAATAAGCTGAGTTTGGATTATACACAACAAGGCGCACCTACGCGCCTTGTTTGCTTTCGTTATTAAAGTGTAATTTACCCCCACTACATAAAACGGTAAATGATTCGGTTGATAAAATTTATGGGAATTAGGGCTATTTTAAGCTTCTTCGCCTTTTCAATATAGCGGGGATATTTGGGTTGGATGTCGGAATAGGAGATGATTTCGAGTTTTTCGATGATTTCGGCGGTCAAGTTCTCCCGTTCTAAGGTGATAGTTTCGCTGCCGTTTGCTTCGATATCGAACAGGTTTTTCGAAAACGGCTCGGTGACTCCGGGGAGTGTCAAAAACACTCTGCGCGCATACGCGTTGGATTTTAAGGTGATTTCCGCGCCCGTTTCGGTAATTTTATAGCTCTTTGTAATAAACGCTTGAGGCAGAGACGCCTCGTTTTCCTTTACCGGTAAATGCTCGCGGCGCGACACAAGAACGCCGTTTTCGTCTCTCAATTCGGCGATTACGGATACCCATTTAGGAGAATATTCCTCGCCGTCGATACGCACGGTGGCTATGGTATCGACCGAGTACGCTGCAAGCGTCACGGCGACTTCCTTTTTAAGATACTCCTTTCCGTCGAAGCCGACGACCCGTTGCGTGAGCGTGCCGTTGAACGGTGCGAGGCTGTCGTTGATGCCGGTTATACGGATTGCGTTGCCGACCTGATGTTCGGTTACCGTAACGCTTTTGAAAAACTCGCGCGCGGAGTAATGCAACGCTTTATAATATCCCAAATAATCGATACTTGACCAGCTTGCGGTGTGCCAGCAATCGTTGATTTGCCAATACAGCGAGCCGTTACACCGTCCGGTTTTGCGCCTCCAATGCTCGGTTGCCGCTTGTATACACTCGGCTTGCGTGAGTTGCGACAAGTATGTCAGGTGCGAAAAGCTTTTGGGTATGCGGTATTTATCGATAATATAATACAAAATTCGCGCGTTACCCACGGCGCATTTTTGGTGCGCGAGCATTAACGGTGAGTAGATGTCTAAGTCCGCTTCGGACTCGGCAATGTCTCGGACGGTTTCAACCGGCGGCAGCGATTCGAACCCGAACTCCGAGCAAAAGCGGGTGTTCCGCTTAAAGAAATACGAAAACGGCATCATTCCGTGCCAAACGTTCCAAATATGCGTATCGCCGACGTTGTCGCTTGCGGTGCCTTTCATATACTCGCTGCCGACGGGAGAGGATGGTGTGAACTGCACGGTTGTGATTTTCTTGATTAAATTCGCGCAGTCGCCGTAGGTGAAGTCGCGGTATTCGTTAAGAAGCTTATTGCGCCCCGTCCATGCGGCTTTCATACCCTCGATTTCGTTATTTCCACAAATCAAAGCCATAGAGGCGTGGTTCCTCAGCCGCGAAACGTTCTCTTTGACCTCCTCTAAAACATTGTTTCGGAAGCCCGTATCGCCGAAAGGGTAAAGTCCGCACGCGAACGGGAGGTCTTGCCAAATAAGAATGCCGTA
>JAISKW010000048.1 GCA_031260775.1 Christensenellaceae bacterium | reverse complement strand
GTTCTTACCGCCGAGGGAATGCTGAAAACTATCATTGAAAACACTCCCGTTTCAATCTATACCCTAAAAGCTCTCGTTATCGGTTACGGGCGCGTCGGCAAGGCGGCGGTGCGCATTTTGACCGACAACCGCATTTACACCGCCGTCACAAACCGCGATGAAAAGACTCTCGCTTCGGGCGGTTTAGTAGCCGATATCACTATTCCGTTCAGGGATTTCGGCAATTCCGTAGTCGGTTTTGACGTAATAATTAACACCGTCCCCGACCTAACCCTTACAAAAGAAATACTTGACAACATAGCCCCCGATACCCTCATAATTGACCTTGCATCTCTGCCGGGCGGAGTGGATTTCGCTTACGCAAAAAAACGCGGAATTACCGCGCTGCACGAACTCGGCATACCCGGCAAAATCGCGCCGAAAACCGCTTCGGAATACCTTTTCAAAATAATAAAATCTAATTTATACTGACTGCCTTTTAATTTGAATGATAATTAACATTAGGACTGCTTGGTGAACATTAAATTCAGCTGCGCCGTCATTGTGACAAACGGCTGTTGCGTTTCGGCATTTGCCACGTCTACGCCGAAAATCAGGCACGCTTCCGCCTTCGAGCCGGAGTCTTTAACGCTAAATTCGGTTATCGTTATGGAAATATCATGCGATTCGGGCTCAATAAACTCGGCATAATCGCGGAGCAATATGTACGCGAGCGGCATAATAAGCTCGGTATCGTCAATAACATGCTCGCCGGCAGCCAATTTATACCCGCCTTTTTCGGCGTCTTCCACGATTTCGACGGCGTTTACAAGCGCGGCAAAAGCCGTTGCCGCCGTATTATACTCCGAAAATTTTGCCACTTCGTTTTCGTTATTGATATCCCAAAGATATGTGATTTCGGCAGTGCCCGTTACGCGCTCAAGTTCGCCGTCCTTTACTATTTTGAGTGCGACGTTCGGCGTGATTTCCATTGCGCTGAAATTGCCTACCCCGTTGCCCGCAACGTCCAAAGTTCCCTTCGAAAGTTCGCCGTACGAAATAAAAATATCCGCCGCTTTTTGCTTGTCAGTCCGCTCGTCGGTCTCTTTTTTGCACGCAAACAACAAAGCGGAGAATACAACCGCTAACAAAACAAATATTATTGTCTTTCGGCATTTGTATATCTTAATCACAAGCTATTGCTATATTTAATACTCTCGCACAAAAAGTTTTCCTTTTCGAACGGAAACAATACTATCTTTTATTATACGTCTTAATTTCGTCAAATCAAACGGTTCCCAAATTTTGTCACACTTCGCTTTGCCTTAAGTATTACACATTTATAATAATCCTTCAATACCGCGATTACAATAGGCAGGAGTGAACGATTGCATTGTCGTTCCGCGCGCGTCGCAGAATCCGCAAGCTAACTTAAACATAGGTTTTTAACGGAAAGCGTTTTCCTCTCGCCGCTTTCCGTATAAACAATGTTCAAGACATCGCCCTCATATCCTGCGGAAATAATTTTATCGTTCTTGCTGTCGTAGATACTCTTAAGTTTCGCAAGGGTTTCCTCGGAGTACTGCCCTATATCGTCGGAAACAAAAAGCACCGAACCCGCAAGCGAGTTGATTTTTGCAAGGGTCTTTTTCTGCTCCTCCGTATAGGATAGCGGTTTGTTTTTATCGCCCGGAATTTGCCGTTTAACATCCCTGAGGAAAAACACGTCGGGGTCGTTCAGAAACGCTCTGCCGTCCAATTGGCGGCGGAAAACCCCGTTATTCATAGCGTTTTGCGTGCAAATAATTTCGCGTGCGACCAAAATTTTGTTGTAAAACCGCGGCTTATACTGTACGTCTACGTCGCAACTGATACGGCATGCATCGAAGTACACAAACGCGGGTCCGAGAGGTGCGCCGCAACCCAAAATTAACTTTTCTCCGGCGCATTCGCGCAGCAACCGATACGCTTCGGTTATCAGTTTACCTCTTGATTTCCCACCCCTCGGAAACATACAAGCCCCGTAAAGGAAGTCCAATTTGACCATATCGAAACCCCAAACCTGAAAAACATCGTGAAATACCTTTCTTATATATTCCACAACTTCGGGAATATCTAAGTTCAATGAATACGCTCCGCCCCATGCTACGCTGTTCGTTACGGGCTTGCCGTTTTTGCCTTTAACAAGCCAATCGGGATGCTCTTTTGCAACACGGCTCGTCTTTTGCGCGGAGAACGGTGCAAGCCAAATACCGGCTAAATAGCCCTTTTCGTGTATAGCGTCCGCAATCGGTTTCATACCTCGGGGGAACTTATCGCACGGGTCAAGCCAATCGCCGACAAACGGCTCGTAACCGTCATCGATTTGAAAGATATTCGCGCCATTTTTGACCCTTGCCAAACCCTCGAGGTCGCGCAAAATAATCTCCTCGGTGATTTTTTGGAAGTAGTTATACCACGAAGTGTAGCCCGTAAGCCTTTCGGCCCTCCTCGGCTTATCCTTCAGCATTAAATCGAAATAAGAATCGAATACAAAATCCTCGCTGCCCCCGTAGAAAACAATGTCGCAAAGCGTAACGGGGCTGTCGTAAACCGCGCCTTCGACGTCTTTACAGATTGTAAGCTTTCCGCCGTTTATATCGCTTTCGAAAAATGTGAACGCTTCCGCTTCGGACAACGAACCGAATAATCGGTAATTCTCACCGTTCCTTATGTAAGTATATGTATACGAGCGGAACTCGCCCTTTCTTGCCGGGTATTTATTGAAAAAGTAATCGCCCGAGGCGAACGCCAACTCCTTCGCGCTTTTTACGGGGAAATACTTAATCAGCGCGCAGTTGCCCTTTAATTTGTCATCCTTTTTGTACTCTCTTGAGGTCGTCCACGACTGATACCCGTTTGAAAAATACGCGGCGTTCTCGCCGTAATCGAAATCCCGCACAAGCCTTAGCGAAATTAACTCTATTTTTTCGTTTGGAATTAACTTTAACTTTATTGAGTTATCCGTTTGCGAAAACTCGGTTGAATAACTCTCCGTTCCATCAAAACCGCCCGTTTCGGTTACCCCGGCGGCGTTTTTGTACACTAAAAAAAGCGTGTAATTATCTTCCACGCTTTTATCTTATGCTAATATTTAGCCTTTTTCAATGGTAGAGTTCGATTGCGGGCGGACAATTGCTCCGCGTGTAGTCTAAATAAGCTTTTTCGCAGTAACAAGGTTGCCGAGCAAATCCGCGGCCTTATCGGTGGATTCTTGGTCGTTGCCTGTCGGAGCGTATTCGCCGTTTAAGGAGTGCCCCGAATAGAGAAACTCAACAAACGATTGCTCTCCGCTGTTGAACAACTTGCCCGATAATGTGCGCATCGGCGCGACGGGGAAGACCGTATCGTAAGTTCCGTGGCAGATAATATAACCAATATTTGCATCGCGCACCGGGCTTGACGGGTCAATCGATACGCCGCTAAGAGCGTTTGCGTTTTTATAATCGCCTAAGAAATCACCGATAACGGGGGGCAATGCGTCACCGCCGTTGTTATAATAGTTCAAAATACTCTGCTCCGCGCCCTCATCAACCGCAATACCCGCTAAGGTTGCGGCAAGGAAATAACGATTATACACCGCTTGCGCCTTTTTTGCCGCCGTTAACTCGCTCGCCGCGTCAAACGTGCTGCCCTCGGCTTCCGCGGGAAATGCCGTATAAAACTCTTCCGACGAAACGTCGCAAAACGCGCTGTCTACCATTAAAAGCTTGATGGGAATATTCGGCGCGGGGGTTGACGACACGTACTGCAATGCAAGATATCCGCCCACGGAATAGCCGAGTATTCCTTGACGGGCAGTATCGATTTTGAAGTTCTTTGTGTACTTTTTCTCGTTTGCAGTACCGCCCGTACCCATCGCAAAGGATATCGCGGTATGGACGTCCGCAAGCATATTGCTGAGCTTTTTGCTTCGGAAATTAATTTCAATAACGGCAAAATGCTGTTTTGTAAGCTCTTGCTTCGCATCGGCAATTAGCTTTTTGACCTCCGCGGTATCCGCTTCGAACCCGCCGCCGCTCAAAATTACAACGGACGAGAATTTGTCCTTGTTTGCCAATTCGTTTAACGGTTTTTCAAAAGTTATAGTGAGCGTCTGCTCGGGGTCCGTTCCGTACGGAATGTTAGCAAAAACCGCATTCGACTCCTTCCACCATACGGGAGCCTCCTCCGGCACTACTACCGGCGGAGTGTCCTCCGTTTTCCCTCCGGAATTTTTATTTGTATTTGAATTATCATTGCCGCCGCACGCCGCCAGCGCAAAAACCAGTAACGCCGAAAAGACGACAAAAATAAATAGGTTGATATGCCTTTTCATCAATTATATAATACACCATTTACGCGCGCGACACCAAACCCTCAATTTTGGAGTTTATTTCCCGCCCGAAACGCACACCTCTCCGGGAACTGGTACTTTTTACCAATAACGGATTAAATATATAATATTTTAATAAGAAGACGCGCACGCGACAGTAGAATTCGAGCGGTGGGCACGGGTCTTCGTACATACAAATGAAAAAAAAACAAAAGAGGTTTGTCTGCCTTTTCCGTTGTTTCTTCGCTGCTTATTTTACTGTTATTTGCGTTTATCTTACCCGCGTGCAAAAAAAACGACGGCGCAGACTCTTCAAATATTCAACAAAGTATTCAATCCGATTCAGACGCTCTCCCGGAAGTGGAAGGGGAGGTCTCTCCCGTAGTTGTCCCCCCTACGCCGATAGAAACACCCGTAGAAACACCCGTAGAAACATCGGTAACACCCCCTTCCGAACCTGTTTTAACACCCGTTGAACCTCCTTCCGCCGACCCCGTTTTGCCGAGCGGCGAAACGCAGGTTGATGAACCGTCCGCGCCGAGCGGCGAAACGCAGGTTGATGAGCCGTCTGCCGACCCCGTTTTGCCGAGCGGCGAAACGCAGGTTGATGAACCGTCCGCGCCGAGCGGCGAA
>JAISKW010000039.1 GCA_031260775.1 Christensenellaceae bacterium | reverse complement strand
GGCTTTTTTTCGTTGTTCACACGGTACTGCTTCACAAGGTCGTACAGCGATACGTCGCCCGTTTCGTCCGGGCACATCGGCACGCCTTGTTCCTTTACTACCGCAATTATGTGGTTGTCTTCGTATATTATATTTAAGTCCTCGTAGGTCATTTGTGTTTTAAGTATGCTTCGGATTTCAATCAAAGGCAAGCAATATGTTGTCTAAAAATCCAAAACGGCAGAGCCGCCGGCAGGTAAAATTGTGCCGCCGAACTCGGCTTCGATACCCGTTTCGTAGGCATCGGCGGTCTTGTACGGCTTGTTAATTCCGCACTTCAAAACATTGAGCATCGCGTTAGGGGTTATTCCGCTTGCATAGCCGTTAAGTAAAACGAACAGCGGCTCGTTTGACAAAACCTCGTTAACGCTTTTAATGAGCGAAAAAATTTCGTCCTCAAGCTTCCAAAGCTCGCCGTTTGCGCCGCGCCCGTAAGCGGGGGGGTCAAGAATCACCGCATCGTATTTCTTGCCGCGCTTAATTTCGCGTTCGATAAATTTGCGGCAGTCGTCAACGATAAACCGTGCGGCGTTCGGGGCAAATTGCGAGGATTTTATGTTCTCGCCCGCCCTTGCACACATCGCCTTTGCCGCATCAACGTGTGTTACACTCGCGCCTCCGGCTATGGATGCAAGCGTTGCGCCGCCGGTATAGGCAAAGAGGTTCAGAACGTTTACGGGTCGCTCCGCGCCTTTAATTTTTTTAATTACCGCATCCCAATTCGCGCTTTGCTCGGGGAAAACCCCCACATGTTTGAAGCTCATTAGCTTCAAATTGAACTTAAGGTTGCGCCACGAAATAAAGAAATTGTTCGGTACGGGCTTTAATAACTGCCATTCGTTATCGAAAATCGCGGATAAACCATTATCCTCTGCCAAATCAAACGGAGCGTCCCAAATTACCTCGGGGTCGGGTCTAAGCAAAACAACGCCGTTGAAATTCTCAAGCTTCTTGCCGTTGCCCGATGCAATCAATCGGTAATTTTTCCATTCGTTATTGGTTAATATCATTAATTAGACTTTTCCGTACTGTTTAATTCTGATTAATGAGCCGTTTTTCGTGTCCTCAACGACAAAGCCTAATTCGTCAATCTCTTTACGGATTGCGTCGGCTTTTGCGTAGTCCTTAACCGCCTTTGCCGTATCGCGACCGCTCAATAAAAGCTGCGCTTTTTGCTTATCCAAGGCATCGATATTTTGGTAATCCTCGAGTAAACTTAGCATATAACGGGCGTTTTGGAGTTTTAATCCAAGCGTTTCGTCAAATTTGAACGCCGTTGCAAGTTTGGTTTTAATATCGATTTTTTTGTCGTTTATTAACTCCCAAAGCACGGTTATGCCCTTCGAAGTGTTAAACGAATCGTCCAAACCGTCCTTGAATTTCGCAAAATAGCCCTCGTCAACTTTTCCCGGAACCTCACTTGCGTTGAGTTCAAAGAATTTCCACAGCTTAACAAGCTCGTTTTGCGCGTTATAGAGGCTTTCGTAGGTAAAATCGAACGGCTTTTGGTAATCGCCTTTCAAAAATAAAAACCTTAGCGAAAGGGGCGAATATCCGCTGTTTTTCAAGTCCTCAAGGGTGTAGAGGTTGCCTAAGGATTTTGACATTTTTGTGCCGTCCACATTCAAAAACGCGGTGTGCATCCAGTAATTGACGAACTTTTTGCCGCTCGCGCCCTCGCTTTGCGCGATTTCGTTTGTGTGGTGAATTTTAATATGGTCCGCGCCGCCGGTGTGAATGTCAATTTGCTCGCCTAAGTATTTGCAACTCATTGCGGAGCATTCGATGTGCCAACCGGGGTAGCCTATGCCCCAAGGGCTTTCCCATTTCATAATGTGGTTAGGCTTGTTTGTGAGCCACAAAGCGAAATCCCACGGGCTTTTGCGACCCTCGTCCTCATCCACTCTGTAGCCTGCCATTTGATTGTCTAAGTCCAAGTTTGCAAAGGTGGCGTACGAAGGAAATTTCGAGGTGTCGTAGGTGATACCCACGGGGGTTTTGTATGTGAAGCCGCGCTCCTCAAGTTTTTTGATTAAGGAAATCATTTCGGGCACATGCTCGCTTGCCCTCGCGATTACGGTGGGGGGAGTTACATTGAACTCGTCAAGATTTTTGAAGAATAAATCCTCGTATTTGCGCGCGATTTGCCAAGGCGATACCTTTTCGCTGCGGGCTTTAACCTCAAGTTTGTCCTCGCCGTCGTCGCTGTCGGACAGGTGGTGACCCACGTCGGTTACGTTCATAACCTGCCGCACGGTGTAGCCTGACGAACGAAGCCAACGGCATGCGATATCGCTTGTCAAATAAGACTTTAGGTGCCCGATATGCGTAAAAGAGTACACCGTCATACCGCAAGTGTACATGGTTACTACGTCGGGGGAGAGGGGCTTGAACTCCTCTTTCTTTCTTGTTGCCGTGTTATATATGCGTAACATAATTAATTTGTTTGAGAGCCTTTAATAACTCGTTTTTATTTTTTGCAAGCAGTGCCGCAACTTTAATGTCTTTGACATTCGGTAGCCCTTTAAGATTATAGTTAATATGCCCTTTAATAAGACCTAAAGCGGTGCGTTCGCCGAAAGCCGCTTCGAGCTTTGCAAAATGTTCCGTTAATAGATATTTTATATCTATTTCCGTGTTTTTACCTAATAATGTTGCAAAAATATTCGGGCGCGCCACGGCGGCACGGGCGATTGCAAAGCCGTCCGCTTGAGTTTCCTCGGCGATTTTGTTAAATGTTCCCAAATCAACAATGTCGCCGTTCGCAATTACGGGGATTTTAACGGCTTTTTTAACCTCCATTATTGCGGAATTATCCGAAAAACCGCTGTATAACATATCGGCTGTCCTGCCGTGAACTGTTACATAATCCGCGCCGGCTTCCTCGCATTTGAGCGCGCATTCGACCGCGTTTTTCTCGTTTTGATTAAACCCCGCGCGCATTTTAACGCCGACAGCCCGCCCGTCCGCGACCGACTTCATTCCTTTAACAATATCGTAAAGCAACTGCGGCGACTTCATAAGCGCGCTGCCCTCGCCGTTTGTGACGATTTTGCGCACGGGACACCCTGCATTTAACTCGATTGTATCGAACTTTTTTACGCAATCGAATTGAATAGCGTCTTTAATTATCGAGGGATCTGAGCCGAAAATCTGTACCCCTATGTTTTTCGTGGATTCGCAATACAGCAATTCAAAAGTATTTTCGCATCCGTAAACCAAGCCTTTCGCGCTGAGCATCTCGCAAAACGCAAGTTTCGCGCCGTATTTTAAGCACTCCGCGCGCAAGAAAAAATCGCCGTACCCTGCAACCGCCGGGAATATCAGGTTTTTTTTATTGTCCTTATCGAACAAAAACATATATGGTTTTAATCCGAATTGATTACCGAGATGCCCATGGTTATATCCTCCAAAACATTCAAAAGGGCATTTACGGTATCCAAAGAGGTAAATACGGGAACATTATTTTCAACTGCGGTGCGGCGGATTTGAACGCCGTCCTCTTGCTCCGAAAGCGTTCCTTCGCTCAACGTGTTGATAACATAAGTCACATATCCGCGCCTTAGCATAACCAAAATTTCGTCCGTTCCTTGCGACAGTTTGCGTTTAATACGGCAACGGACTTTGTTTGCGCGCAAGAATTTCGCCGTACCCTCCGTGCCCGCGATGTTAAAGCCCAAATCGTAAAAGCGTTTGATTAGGGGCAATGCGGATTCCTTATCGTTATCGGCTAACGTCGCAAAAATCATTCCGTAGTTCGAAACGCGAAGCGACGCCGAGCGCATTGATTTATAAACCGCTCTGTTGAAGTTCTTATCGTAGCCGATTGCCTCTCCCGTCGATTTCATTTCGGGCGACAACACCGCATCTAACCCCAAAAGTTTCGAATATGAGAACGCCGGCGACTTAACGTACCACTTCTTTTTTTCGGGCAAAATTCCCTGATATCCCAAGCTTTTTAAGCTGTTGCCGAGCATAACCTTTGTTGAAATTTTCGCTAAAGGCGCGCCGGTTGTTTTTGCTAAGAACGGCACGGTACGCGAACTTCTTGGGTTGACCTCGATAATGTAAACCTTGCCCTCGTCCTCGCCCCTGTCGGCTTTTAGCCACTCGCTGCCTTTTACGGTGGTGTTTACGATTCTTTCAACTACAAACTGAATATTGAAAGGCCCGATAATCCCGAGCGCAAGCCCGATGCGGTTTGTATAGTCGATTACGGTTTTTTTGGTTTTTTCGGACAAAGAATACGGTGGATACACGCTCATCGAGTCGCCGCTATGCACGCCGGCGCGTTCGATATGCTCCATAATCCCGGGAATGAATACCTCCTTCCCGTCGCAAACGGCGTCAACCTCGCACTCTTTGCCTAAGATGTATTTGTCAATTAAAACGGGGTGCTTTTCGTTGAGTTTTACCGCCTCGCCGACGTAGTTTAATAAAGATTCCTCGTCATAAACGATGTGCATCATTCTGCCGCCCAAAACGAACGACGGACGCACCAAAACAGGGGAGCCTATCGTTTTTGCCGCCTTTTTGCCTTCCTCAATCGAGTAAACCGACCGCCCCTCAGGCATAGGAATTTTCAGCTTTTTCAAGCACTCATTGAACAAATCTCTATCCTCCGCTAAATCGATTGCCTTGTTATCGCTGCCGATTAACGGTACGCCCGCCGCCGCTAAATCGTCCGCCAAATTGATAGCCGTTTGACCGCCTAAGGTACAGATTACGCCGCGCGGTTTTTCGTAGTCCACAATGTTCATAACGTCCTCAAACGTCAACGGTTCGAAATATAATTTGTCGGATAAGGTGTAATCGGTTGAAACGGTTTCGGGGTTATTATTTATGATTATGGCTTCCTCACCGGCTTCTTTGATAGCCCAAACCGCGTGAACTGTGCTGTAATCGAATTCGATGCCCTGTCCTATGCGGATAGGCCCGCTCCCTAAAACGATGACTTTGCTTTTCTTGCTTATGCGCGATTCGTTCTCGCTTTCGTAGGACGAATAGAAGTACGGGATATACGAATTGAACTCCGAGGCGCAAGTGTCAATCATTTTATAGACGGGGTAAATCTTGTTTGCTTTGCGCAATTTGTAGATGTCGATGTAGCTAATCCCCCACGAATCTCCGATATACTCGTCCGAAAAACCCATCCTTTTCGCCTTTTTAAGAGTCTCTAAATCGCCTTTGTTTTTTTGTTTTTTAAGTTCCTTTTCGAAGTTAACAATATTGATTAATTTTTCAACAAAGAACTTATCAATTTGCGTGAGCGAGCAAATAACTTCGCCCGGTACTCCCCTGCGCAACGCTTCACAGATGCCGTAAATCCGTTCGTCGTTGCCTTCCGCAATGAATTTAATTAGCTCGTCGTCGGTGTAGTTATCAAGTTTTTTAAGGTACAAATGGCAAACCGAAAGTTCTAATGAGCGAATCGCTTTCAAGAACGCTTCCTCAATTGTCCTGCCGATGCTCATAACCTCGCCCGTCGCTTTCATTTGCGTTGACAAGTGCCGTGAGGCTTTGTTGAACTTATCGAACGGGAAACGGGGGAACTTCGCTACGACATAGTCTAAAGTCGGCTCGAACGCCGCCATTGTGGAGGCGATTTGAATTTCGTCCAAGGTCAAGCCGCATGCGATTTTAGCGGCAACGCGCGCAATCGGATATCCGCTTGCCTTAGAGGCAAGTGCCGATGAACGCGAAACACGGGGGTTTACTTCGATTACATAATAACTGAACGAATACGGGTCAAGCGCGAACTGCACGTTGCAACCGCCCTCGATTTTCAGCGCGCGGATTATTCTTAATCCTGCCGAACGGAGCATTTGATATTCCTTATTTGTGAGCGTTTGGCACGGGCAAACTACGATACTGTCGCCCGTATGTACGCCTACGGGGTCAACGTTTTCCATTGAGCAGACCGCAATTGCGGTGTCGTTGCTATCGCGGAGAACCTCAAATTCGATTTCCTTGTAGCCTTTTATGGATTTTTCAACCAAAACCTGTCCGACGGGGCTTAACTTAAGCGCGTTTTTCGCTAACTCGTAGAGTTCTTCCTCGTTGTCGGCAAAACCGCCGCCCGTGCCGCCTAAGGTGAACGCCGGGCGCAAAATTATCGGGAAGCCTATTGCCTTTGCTTCGGCAAAAACCTCGTCGATTGTAGTTGCGATTGCGGAACTTACTACCGGCTCGTTAATCCTTTCGCAAAGTTCCTTGAACAGTTTTCTGTCCTCCGCTTGCTCGATTGCGGTGAAGTTCGTGCCGAGTATTTCAACCTGACATTCCTCTAAAATGCCCTTGTTGTGAAGCTGCATTCCGAGGTTTAGTCCGGTTTGACCGCCCAATGAGCAAACTATACCGTCGGGGCGTTCCTTGCGGATAATGCGCGCCACATGCTCCAAATCGAGCGGCTCCATATACACCTTATCGGCAATGTCCACGTCGGTCATTATTGTCGCCGGGTTGGAGTTGACTAAAACTACCTCGTAGCCCTCCTCGCGCAGAGCTATGCAAGCCTGCGTGCCCGCGTAGTCGAACTCGGCGGCTTGTCCTATGACAATAGGGCCGCTCCCTATAACCATTATTTTATTTATATCTGTTCTCTTAGGCATCTTCTAATCTCCTTTTCTCCTATTTCTTAAACGCGCTGTAAAATTCCTCGTGCAGTCTTTTTTTACGGAGCATTTTCAAGAACTCCTCGTATAAATAATCCGAATCCTCCGGGCCCGCCGCGCTTTCGGGGTGATATTGCACTCCCATTACGAGGTTTTCCTCATCGCACACGCCCTCACATTCGTTGTCCAGGCAATTGAAATGCGTTTGCTTTAAGCCCGTATCCTTTAAGGTTTCTCTGTCTATTGCGTACGAGTGGTTTTGACTTGTTATTTCGATTTTGCCCGTTTCGGC
>JAISKW010000191.1 GCA_031260775.1 Christensenellaceae bacterium | reverse complement strand
ATGGGGCTTAGTTTCCTTTTGAATAACATATCTCAATCAATCTTTAACCACAGCTTTACCGATATAAAAACGGGCAATATCGAGCCCGGGTACTTGCCTACTCTGCGTTTCGGCGGCACTCTTACCGACGGCATCATTCACTCGGCATACCTGCAGTTCATTAACGAGAACAATTCACTTGTTTGCGAGGTGGGAGTTTCGGACGTCAGCGTTACGGTAGGAGCGAAGACCGTTCCCGCCCCGGCAACCTTAAACCTTAATAATATTGAGGAAACCGTTTTCCGCTTCAGCGACCGTTTCGCCGTGCCCGACAAAGGGTTGACCTTGCGAACGGATATCTACATACACCCGAACGCGGCGGTTATCATCCCTCCGCGCAGCTCCGATATTCAAATTACATTTGAGGATATGCGTCTTTACGGCACAATAACCATCGAAACCTACCAGCAAATGAACAAGCTCGGTACGATTTTCTTCAAATATGAAACTGACCCGAGTGAGCCGAATCCTAACCTGCGAAAGAAACTGTATATCGATATGCGACAACTCGGACGGAACACCGACAACAACGGCAACTACATCTTCAACAGCGGCGCGTTCGATATTGACCGCGGCGGTGTATATGTGATGCCTTTAGACCTCGAAACCCTCATAAATTCCAAAATTCCGTTCGGCAGCATTTCCGGATTCCTCCAAAACGCGGAGGGCTACGGCATGGTTGCCGATATCGTTTACGAGGCAATTTTGCAGTATATTGCGTTCCCGCCTAAAACCTCCGACGGTTTTAACGATGTGCTCATGACTCTTCTTTACGGGCTCTACGACGAGTACGGCTTAGTCAACATCGCCGAGTTAATGGAGGAAACCAGTGCTGCCGTCACGAACGGACAAACGATTTCCGTAAGCTTCGGGCGGCTGATTACTCTCCTGAACGAGCAGTTCGGGCGCGTTGTCGTCGGAGGGAACGACTACAAGAGCGACAACTTTGGCGCGCTTGCCGACAGTCTTTACAAGGACCCCTTGCAATTCTTTGCCGAGTACATTTATTCGTACCGAAACGGCGGAACGCTCCCCTCCGACCCAACCGAAGAATACACCAAACTTATGCTTATTGCCGACCTTTATACCTACTTCGGCGTTGACTTAAGCGAGGCGAAAATGGTATCGCTTTACGGCACCGGCAAGGATATTGACCAGATGCGGCGCGATTATATTTTCAAACTCCGCATCGATATTTCCGCTTCGATTTGGGTTCTTGGCAACTTTGACGGGCCGGGTGCTGTCGTTCGCGCGTACTTTGACTTAAACGACAACGGCATACTTGACGACGGAGAATTCATCGTTTACGGTAACGAATTCACAATCGAGCTCTACGACCGCAACGAATACCTTGGGAATATCGCATATAGCTCCGCACGCGACAACGATTACTCCTCCGCCGTTTCCGTCGTAGACCCCTTGACCGGCGATATCAGCGGTCTTATTCTCCTTCAACTTGACATTCAACGCGCTATTACCGCTTTCGCCGAGATTCCGTCGCAGGGGTAGTTTTAATGGTGATGATTGCGGGAGGGGAAATGCTTTCAGAGAAAAGCAATTCCACTCACCCTCCCCTTTGAAAAGCCGATTTTGGCTTGTGTGGTTTTGGGAAAGAAATAATAAGAGAGGTTTGGGTAATACATAACAAGGCGCAACTACGCGCCTTGTTTTTTGCTTTAACGGATAATTCAATTATCCTCAACAGTATTAGAGAAGGCTTGCCGTCTGCAATATTATTTCACCGGCGAAGCCGACTTCACAACGGAGCTATTTCACTATTGAATTATCCAATGGTTAGTTTGCCAAAGAGCTCTTTTAGAATATCGCCGAAGGTTTGCTTTTTGATATCGTGTTTTGCGACGATTGTAACTTGACCTACTTCGTTGCCCTCCGCGTCACGGACGAACAGTGTGCCGACAGTTTCGTTTGCTTTTACAGGGGCTTTTATGCCGTTTAGGAGTTCGAAACGAGTAGTATAGTTGCCCGAATTGCCTTTTTGCGTTGTTACAAATAAGTCGTCTGCGGCGATGAGTTCGCTAATTCCTTTGCTTTTTTTGATTGTTACAATCTCATCGAGTTTTTCGCCCTTAGCGATTATTTTCTTGCTTTGGTACGAAGTAAACGCGTAATCGAACATACCCGAAACCTCGTTGAAACGCGATTTGGAATCGGGCGCGCCGATAACGGTAGCTATAACTCTCAGGTTGTCGCGCTTTGCTGTTGCGGAAAGGCAGAACATCGCGGCGTTTGTGAATCCGGTTTTGCCGCCGTCGCAGTCCTTATAGAAACGGAGCAGCTTATTTGTGTTTGCGAACTGATTTTTGCGCCCGTCGGGGTGAGTATATTCCTCAAGATAAGTTTTGCTGTAGTTAAAGTACAAGGGGTGAGTGAGGAGTTTGCAAAACATTAGCGAAACGTCGTGCGCCGTGGAGTACTGCCCGTCCTGAGGGAGTCCGGTGACGTTTACAAAAACCGTGTCGTTCATGCCGAGGGACTCGGCTTTCGCGTTCATTTTGCGAACGAACTCGTCCTTTGAACCGGCAAGACGTTCGCCGATTGCCACGGAGGCATCGTTCGCCGAAACGACCGCAATGCCTTTAATGAGGTCGGAAACGGTGTACTCGTCGCCTTTTTGGAGGAACATCTGCGAGCCTCCCATGCCGGCGGCGGTGTCGCTGATTATGATTTTCTCGTCTAAGGCGAGTTTGCCTTCCTCAATTGCTTCAAAGGTAATGAGGAGGGTCATAATTTTAACCATACTCGCAATGGGGAGGCGTGCGTTCTCGTTACGCGAGTAAAGGACTTTCCCGGTAGAATAGTCCACAAGATACGCGCTTTTGCCTTTTGCCTTGTCACCGAGAGGGTCGGCGGCGGCGGAATCATTGCCCTTGCTTTGTTCTTTAAGCATCGCGGTGACGGGTAGGGGTGTCTCGGTCTCGGCGGATGCCTTGTTGTGTACCGAGAACCCGAAAACCGCTACGAAAGCGATGCATAAAAAGGATAGCAGAGCGGAAATTTCAAATATTCTATTTCTTTTCATAGTTTTCCTACGGATAGTATGGCGAATAGCCGTCGAGTTATACGCTTCATTATGGATTTAATATTTGTAAATTTATCGTAAATTGAGCGCGGACAATCAGCAGGTGATTTTGGGGCTAAGTTTCAACTAGAGTTGGCTGTCGAGCATGACCGCCTGCTTTAAAGAGCTCTTTATCCGAGATGCTGTATGATTTCAGATAATCTTCTTTGGCTTTTTTGAGTTTTTTG
>JAISKW010000176.1 GCA_031260775.1 Christensenellaceae bacterium | reverse complement strand
CTTGTATCTTATCCTTCATGTAATCACAATCGCCGCGCTGTTTCTGTACGATATCGGCATCTATTACCTTTTCGGAATTCTGAAACAATACCTCGCAAAACTCCGCTAAGCTTAGCGGTGAAATAGATTCGCTGTGAAGTAGCTATGCTGTGAAGTAGCTATGCTGTGAAGTCGGCTTCGCCTGTGAAATAATCAACTCACTCATACCCCTCGACAAAAGTTTCGGTAAGCTTGCGGAGCTCGTCGGAGTCGGCGGCAGTGAGGTCGCCGGTGTCGCGTATGCGGTCGTATAGGGGGCGTGCGTTTGCAAGAACGTAGGAATAGTAGTCTTTAAGGAAGGCTTTTACGCGGTTAATCGGAGTGTATTTGAGGTAACGGTTGACGATTGCGAAAAGGTAAAGACCTTCTTCGGGGAGCGAAAGGGGTTCGTATTCGTTCTGCTTGATAGCCTCGCAGATTTTCGCGCCGTACTCTAAGGTTTCCTTGGTGTTGTGGTCTAAGGTGCTGCCGAACTGCGCAAAGATTTGGAGCTCGCGGTAGTGGGCAATGTCAAGACGCATAGTGGAGGAGAGTTTGCGCATAATTTTGGTCTGCGCGCTGCCGCCTACGCGTGAAACGGATAAACCGACGTTGACTGCCGGGCGTTGCCCCGACTTGAAAAGCTCGTTTTCGAGGTAAATTTGCCCGTCGGTTATGGAAATAACGTTTGTGGGAATGTAAGCGGAGATGTCACCGGCTTGCGTTTCGATGATAGGGAGAGCCGTCAAACTGCCGCCGCCTAATTTTTGCGAAAGCTTTGCCGCGCGCTCAAGAAGGCGCGAGTGAATGTAAAAAATGTCACCCGGGAACGCCTCGCGTCCGGAAGGACGTTTAAGGAGCAGCGAAACCGTGCGGTATGCCGCCGCGTGCTTGGTGAGGTCGTCGTAAACAATTAAGACGTCCTTGCCGTTTTTCATAAAGTATTCGGCAATTGCAGTGCCGGAGTAGGGGGCGATGTATTGCAAAGGCGCGTTGTCCGACGCGGCGGCGAGTACGATAACCGTGTATGCAAGCGCGCCGTTATCCGACAGGGTTTTTACAAGAGAGGCAACCGCGCCCATACGCTGCCCGATTGCGACGTAAACGCAGACCGTACCTTTGCCCTTTTGGTTGATAATCGTATCGATAGCAATGGCGGTTTTGCCGGTTTGACGGTCGCCTATGATTAATTCGCGCTGCCCTTTGCCGATAGGAATCATCGAATCGATTGCAAGTATGCCGGTGCTTAGCGGCTCGTTGACCTTGCCGCGGTCGATAATGCGCGGGGCGGCGTCCTCGATTTTGCCGAAATTTGTAAACAAAAGCGGCATACCGCCGTCTAAGATGTTGCCTAAAGGGTCAACAACGCGCCCGAGTAGCTCCTCGCCGACGGGGACTTCGATAATTTTACCCGTTGAAAACGCTATATCGCCGTACTCAACGCTGTCCGCGCCGTCCAAAATGATTGCGCCTACCTCGTTTTCGGCAAGCTTCATAACGAGCGCGTAGCCGGTACGGGCAATGGTTATCAGCTCGCCGTAGCTTGCTTTGTTAAGCCCCTCGATGTGTACGACGCCGTCCTGCACCGAAACAACGCGGCCGCATTCCTCCATAAGCGGCGTGCCGCCGATGTGACTGATATGCTCCCACTTGAGCTTCCCGTCTACGGGGACGTAGTCCTTGCCCTTTTCAACGGGGATTCCGCGGCGTGTAGCCTCGCCCTCCAACGCTTCCTTTGCAAGCTCCGCAAGCTTCTTTTTGATGAGCTCGGGGATTTCGGTGACCTTTATTCCGTCCTTAAGAGCGCGTTTTGCAAGCTCCTCGGCGCGCGCTTTGATGATAGTGCTTTTGCGTTCCGCCGTGTAGTCCAAAACGCGGCTGCCGTCCGTTATAGATAAACCGCCTATTACGTCGTCCGAAACGATGTAGTAAAAGACCTCATCGCCTTGAGATAACGCGCCTTCTAACTTCGCCTTTTGCACGCTCGTCAGCGCGGTTGCACTTTTTACGGTAATTTCTCGCATATTATTCGGGAGTAGAGTCGCCTATCCACCCGGTTATGATTTGGTCGATTAAAACATCGTTATCTTCCGACTTCAATTCCCTTAAAGTGAGCTTTTCGGCAATCGAAATGGCGACATCGGCAACCGCTTTGGCGCATTTTGCCATTTCGGCTTTGTTTGCGGACTCGGCATCCTCTTTGGCCTTTTGAATAATTTCGTCGTACGAGGCTTTGGCTTTTGCGGTAATTTCACGTGCCTCCGCTTCGGCGGTGTTCTTCGCGTTTTCGATAATAGTCACGGCTTCGCGTTTGTTTTGCGCCGCCGCCTGCTCGGTTTCCGCCTTTAAGGCATTCGCCTCCGCGGTTAAAGCTTTCGATTGATTTTCGGCATCAACATAGTTTTGACGCCTTTTATCCATAAACTTTTTGAGCGGTTTATACAACAAAAAACGCACCGCAACTATAAGAATTGCGAGGTTTACAAAGTGGAGCAGAATCTCCCAAAAATTTAATCCGAGCGGTGCCGCGTTTAACATTTGCTTCCTCCTATGCGACGAATATCAAGAGAATACATATCAATATTGCGTAAATTGCAATGGTTTCAATAAACGCGATGCCCAAAATGAGCAAGGTTCTCACGCGCTTTTCCGCCTCCGGCTGACGGGCAATAGCCTCAACAGCCTTTGCAACGGCAATACCTATGCCGAGTGCCGCGCCGAAACCCGCCGCGCCCATTGCGATACCCGCGCCTAATGAGGCAAATGCCTCGGCTAATAACATTCCGATTACACTAATCATTTTATATAAATGCCCTTATGAGGCACTGATTATCTATTCGATTGCCTCCGACACGTACATATTCGAAAGCGTTGCAAACAAATACGCTTGCAAAACTGCGTGGAAAATTGTGGTTATAAGCGCGGCGATTATAGGAATTATAAACGTCAACGCTAAGAGTGAATATAAAAGCTCCGCAATGACGAATCCGCTTATTATCGCACCGAATAGCCGTAGCGACAACGATAAGGGCACGGCGACGTCGGTCATTATATTCATAGGGTTTAGGTAATGCTTAATGCGTTTCCATTTATGCTCCTCGAAGCCGAAATAGAAAACGACGAAAAATGTCATCATTCCGGTTGCGATACACGCGTTGATGCTCGAATATGTCGGACGGAAGCCCAAAAGCTCAATCAGAGTACCCAAAGATATAAAAATTGCGGTGGTAAAAACGTAGGGCCCCATAAAGTCCGCTCTTTTATGCACCGTTTCGGCGGAGCTTGAGTGGAAATAACCGACCAAGCTTTCAAGAACAAGCTGCAGCCGTCCGGGAACGTCCTTGAGACGGGGAATTAAAAAAATCCGAATTAAAACGCAAGCGATAATGATAACGAGTGTTACTGCAAACGAGGAATATATTGCGGGCGATACTTGAAGTCCGCTCCACCCGAAAAAGTCCACTTGTTCGGGAAGTACAGCATGGAGAATTTTCTCTTTTAGATGCTCTAAAGGATTGCCGCCGTACGCCTCCTCCCACGAGAAGAAGTCGGAAATCCCTACAGCATTGAGTAAGCCGCTCACCACCTTATTTTACTACTTTTGGAATTAAGTTCAAATTGAAAAGATTTTGAAGTTTGTGTTCTTTCGTGGGGGGAGTGGGCAATAAAATCTAAATATCCGTTAAAAAATAAAAGAAAACAAGGCGCGCAGTTGCGCCGCGTTGTGTAATCTCCAAATAAAGGGAGAGGGCGGGCAGATTATTGCTTTTTGCCGAAAAGCGTTTCCCCGTTCCTCCCAAAAAACTTCATCATACTACCGTGAAAATGAAATAGGGAGTATAATATAATCTGTATATTTGCGCGATGCTTGAAGCAAAGAACATAAGTAAAATATATCATGCGGCGAGCGGCGACACGGCGGCTCTTAGCGGTATATCGTTAGACTTTCCAAGGAAGGGCTTTATTTTTATCCTCGGCAAGTCGGGCAGCGGCAAATCAACCTTGTTAAACATTCTCTCATCGAACGACACACTGACGGAAGGAGAGGTTTTGTTCAACGGTAAAGTCATCGGAGAGGATATCGACCTTGCCGAATATCGGGTAAACGAAATAGGCATAATTTTTCAGGAATTCAACCTAAACAACGGCTTAAACGTCGCCGAAAACATCTGTCTGCCGCTGCGCGTAGCAGGGCGGGAGTTGGAAAGGAACGAGGCCAAAGCCTTTGCCGAGTCGCGCCTGCAAATGGTAAATTTGTCGGGTTTCGGCACGCGCCGCATTACCAGACTGTCGGGCGGCGAACTGCAGAGAGTCGCAATCGCGCGCGCGCTTGCCTCCGACCCGTCAATTCTTTTCGCCGACGAACCCACCGGGAAATTGGATACCGAAAGCACCAAAACCGTGCTGAATATCCTGAAAGATATTTCCAAAAGCAAACTGATTATCGCCGTGTCGCACGACCGCGAGTCCGCCGAATTGTACGGCGACCGGATTATCGAGCTGTCCGACGGCGTTGTAATATCCGACAAAGTCCGTAACTATGACTACCGCCCGTTCGGCGAAACGGAGAACTCGTATTTTGTCGCAAAGGACGCAAAAATCACGCAAAACGTCCTTGACCTCATAAACGGCGACTGTATGAAACCGGTCGTTATTTCCGAAATAACCCACTTCTATACCGCACAAGCGGAGGATATAACCGCACAAGAGGATATAACCGCACAAGCGGAGGATATAACCGCACCCACGCCCGCGCCGCACGCCGAGTGGCTCACAAAAAAGAGTCTGTTATCGCTCAAATCCGTGCTGTTTTTGGGGGCGTCCAACATACTTGCCGCGCCGCTCAAAACGCTTTCGACAATACTGCTGTTGGGCTTCATTTTCGGGATGTTCGGCTTATCGATTGCTTTAATCGCCTTTTCGCCCACAACCGCCGCTCGTCAAACCTATGTGAACAACGGGCCCTCGCAAATTACGCTCTATCAGGGCTCGCGGAGTGAGAATTACGGCAAGTACTTTGTGAAAAATCAGCAGGGCAACGAAATAAGCCCCGCCGTTGCCGCAAAATTGCATTCCTACGGTGCCACCGCCTCCGATACTGCCGAGGTGTGGCGCATTACCGGCTTCGGCGTGCCTAAAGCCGTTTACAACTACGAGTTTTTTGGCGTTTGGGAAACCACCGCCGAAAGCGCGGCTAAGATGCTCCTTTCCTTCGATACCTCCGCCTACGACGTAAAAAACGCGTTGTACCTTTTGGAGCGCGAGTTCACTAAGGAAAATATCCAAATTAAGCTCGTAACAAGCACGGACGAGCTGCCCTCAATGGACGACCCTCTGCCCGACGATATGCTCGGCGACGACGCGCTTAGCGACCTTATCGGCAGCACCACTACCTTCCGTGAGTTCTTCGACAAGCTTACAAACTCCGACGGGAAAATATCCGACGTGGCGTTTGCCATCATCAAATCGTTCTGCATAAGCAGCGGATACTCCGCCTTTAACGAAATCGGAAGCGGCGAGGAGCTTACCGACATCATCGCTATCATCGACAAAGCCGAGTTAGGCTTGGCGAGTGCCGATGAAATTGCAAGGCTCCCCTACATAAAAAGCATTGACGGTATCGACAGTTTCGACCTCATTACCGACACCGACGAACGCTTCACCGACGAGGAAAAACGGTTAGCGTGGGTATACGGCAAAATTTTGGACTCCGAACGCGTTAAAAACTCAACGCAAACCGAACTCTTAATGTCCTTAAAGGAAATGTTCGATACCGAGGACTCGTACCTGTTTGTAAAAGCCCTCTTTTCTCTCGCGAAGCAGGAGGAATACATCAACCAAAGCTATACGTACCCCGAGGCGCGCGACGACGGAATTGTGGAAATTGCGTTTACCGATTTTCTCTATTATTTCGCCTTTAAGGGCTTGGGTAAAATGCTCGGCGACTCGGCGGCGGACTACGGAATTCCGCTTTATACCGACACCGAAGCGTTCGCGGACTTCATTAAAAAGTCCGGCTTCGAGCATTCTATTATAGAAGCATTCAACACCGTTGCGAGCGTTTTGGGTGGCAGATACCGCATAACATGTATGCTAAACTCGGGATATAAAGCCGACGCGTATTTCGATTTTGCAATGCTCGATTCCATCGAATACGAAATGGAGCAGTCTAAGGAGCTTGTGGCTTTCCACTATTATGCGACGAATTATTGGGCGGAAATCTTTTCGTACCCCGGCGCGCACAACGATATTAAGTCCGAAAAGCCGACGTATCTTGCGGGCATAAAGCTGCCTATCAGCAAAAAAACCGCGACCGGCATTTTCAACCTAGCCGAAAAAAACGACCTCTATGTTTCGTATTTGTACACCGACGTTAAGTATTCAACCGAGAATAAAACGAATGTCGTTTCGATAGTATTTATCGTTATCGGCATTGTAAGCACAATAATCGGCATTGCCGGCGGAGCGTTCTTTACGTATTCCGCGCTGTTAAAGCGCAAAAAAGAGCAGGGAGTTCTGCGTTCTATGGGCACGAGGGGTATGGATTTAGTAAAGCTTTCGCTTGCCGAAAACATATTCTGTTCGATTTTAACCCTCGCCGTCGCGTACGTCGTAACGATTGTGATGTACTCGATTACCACCTCGTTGCTGTCCGATTACATAAACGAATCGCTTTCAACGGCAGCAACGAATGTGGTGTTCTTTAACCGTAGCCCCCTGCCCTACATTCTGATGCCTATTGTCATTTTCGCGGTGCGCCTCGTATCGCCCCTGCCGCTCGTAAAGCATATCGTCAACTCTCCGCCGTCGGAAAGTATACGGGGCAATTAAAACCAAAGATTTTAATGCCTCGAAGAGTGCCCGAAACGGATAAGAACAACTCTGTTGTCACCCTGCGACACGCGCAGGTTCCAACCCTTATAATGTATGGATTCTGCGACACTCGCAGGGTGACAAAATTACACGCTATTGTCCTCATCCCGTAAATTGAAATATGAGCTTAATTCATTTGCCTAAAAAGTATACGTTGCGCGGCGTACTGACGTTTATCGCACCGCCGGTTTTTGTCGTGTCGTTGGTTGTTGCCGTAATATTGCTGATTTACGCAAGCCTCATCTGGAAAGACAACACCGAAATGCTCGAGGAAAGCGAGTACACACGCCTCTACGCTGCCGCCGGCGAGGCACGCCACCTCATTTCCGAGGAGGAACTGAACGAGATTAAGCCCTACTCCGCCGCCGCCGGCAACGCGCGCAAGTCCGTTTCCGAAATTAAGGAGTTTATGCTCGGCGATTTGTATCTTAACCTGCAAGCGAGAGTTGCGGCATTTGCCGAGGAGCGCGGCTTCGATTTCGTTTACTTTTATATTCCTATGACCGACCGTCTTAAAATCCGCTCCTGCGCGACGATTGTCGATTCCGACCCCGACCCTTTAGAGCAGTACAATCTTTTGCACGAACCCATTCCTATTTCCGTCGAAATTGAGCCGAACGTGGTCGAAACTTATGAGAACAAAATAATCAGTGTAAACGACCTTTCGGTATCCTCACCCGGCTATGAGGGATACTGTTCCGGCTTTGCACCCATACTCAACGCGGCGGGCGAGGTTATAGCCATAGTCGGCGTAGACGTTTCCTCCGAGAATTTGATTACCATACACGGTACGACAACCTTCCTGACGGTTCTTTTGTTTGTGATAATAGGGCTGTCTATGATTTCGGGGAGCCTCACCTATGCCGTATTCATTGCGGGCAACGCGAGCCTTACGAAGAAGCTTGCACAGTCCAAGATAATTGCCGAAATTGCCAAGACTCTTATTTCAACCCGCTCCGCAACCGAGCGCATTAACAGCGCGGTTGAGACAGCCGGCAGGCATATTTTTGCCGACCGTGCGACGGTTTTTATCTACACCCCCGAGGACGACAACACCTTTACCCCCGCATACGGTTGGGATAAATTCAAAGACCCTATCGCGAAATACAGCACGAATTTCAGAGCTGACAGCGTACCGTTCAACCGCCTCCCCGTACGCGAGCCGGATACGGCGGCGGAGATTCTCTCCTGCAACGACACGCGCGGCAGTGAGGAGTTTAAGCCCGTTTATGAAATGTACGGCATCAGCTCGTTCCTGTGGCTTCCCGTTTACCTTAACGGCAGCCTTAAAGCCGTCCTCTCATTCTCCGACACCTCCCGCGCTCAGCATTGGACCGCCGCAGACTCCGACTTCGCTCTTATGTTCGCAGACATCCTAACCCACGCACTTGCGGCTGAGTGTTAAAGACTTCGCAGAATCCATAAACCATAAGGATTCTACCTTGCGACTTCGCGTAGGATGACGAAATAACAAGCTTATTGCCGACACCTAATAATTCTCGTTTTTTAGCTTTATATCCCAGGAATTTATGTCTTTGAAGGTGTAAACGTTGTCAGTTCGTTCCATATATTCGTCTTTAGGCTTTGAAGAAT
>JAISKW010000105.1 GCA_031260775.1 Christensenellaceae bacterium | reverse complement strand
GACGGCGCGAGCATACCCGTTATCGGCGTGGGTGTCGGAGAGTTGAAAGCACCGACTTCTTTAGTAAATCCCAAACTTTTGGGTTTTGCGCAAGGCGATGAAAGCGTGATTAACCCCGACGCGCCTCTGTTTGATTTTGCAACCGAAACCATTAGAAACAACATTTACCTTTACCCCGTGTGGATTGATAAGAACGTCGGAACGGAAGGGCTTATTTATACCTATGACGAGGAAACAACCGGCTATCTTGTTAGCGGCTTTGCGCCTCAAAACCGCGGAATAAATAAAGAAATTGTTATTCCGGCGCAGTATTCGGGTGTAAACGTCACCGGTATTACGGACACGGCTTTTGTAAGCGGTCACACTTATGATATTCAATCGATTGAGTTTTCCGGTGCGGCAATAATACAGATAAACGCCGGCGCGCTTAAGAATATTTCAACGCTTAAAGAAATCATAGTTCCCGCGGCTTGCAGTAACTATAAAACCCTGAACGGCGTGTTGTACAAAACGCAGGGCGGCAGTAATTTCTCGTTACTTGTGTACCCCGCGGCAAAAGACGGCACGGGGTACAATATGAACGGTTTGTCTCTTAACGGCGGCACGTACAGTATAGTCAAAATCGAAAGTTATGCTTTTGCGAATGCAAAAAATCTAACGACGGTTACGCTTCAAACGGGCGTGCCCGTAGAAATTGCTCCGTACGCGTTCTCGGGGGCTATAAATCTAACGACCGTGACGTTAACTGCCGATGTTACCAAAATAGGAGATTATGCGTTTGAAAGATGCCTTAAATTAAACGGCTTCGGCGGGTTTGAAACGGGCAGTCCCGCTTTCACAAGCGACACATTCGAGATGACATACCTCGCGGTTGAGGATACCAAATGGTATGTTGACGAGCAGAAAAACTCCGAAACCGAAATTATTTTCGGCACATATTTGATAAGATATGTCGGGCTGTTATCACAAACTTATGTCGCAAGCAACGCGATAACGGTGATAATGCCGTATGCATTCCGCGGCGAAATGGGCATTACCTCAACCCTGAAGAAGGTAGAGTTCGGTGTAAGTTCGAACTTGATTCAAATACGCGCGCTCGCGTTTGAGGACAGCAATATCGATGTAATCATTATCCGCAAAGCAACCTCTATTTTACCGCACTTTAGCGACAACGCATTCGGCGGCGGCGGCGTTAACGCGGCAAGGAAATTGCAGGTATACAACACGTTAATATCCGACTACATTACTGCTTTACCGAACACATTCTTGCCGGAAAATATAACGCAGGTGGAAGCATAGTTATACAAATATGAAATTAGAAACTGAAATCGTTCACGGTAAAAATGCTTTATCGTTCGAAGAAAAAACAGGCGCGGTGTGCGTGCCGATATACCAAAGCGCGACATTTAAGCATATCGGATTGAACCAATCAACGGGCTTCGATTACTCGAGGCTTTCGAACCCGACCCGTACGGTGTTGGAGGAGTCCCTGGCGCAAATTATGAGCGCGCACGACGCGTTGTGCTATTCGTCGGGTATGGCGGCGGTGGCGCAGGTTGCGGAGTTGTTTAAGCAAGGCGATAAAATCATAACAAGCGAGGATATGTACGGCGGAATTATCCGTCTGCTCCGCAATATCACGGCAAAAAACGGCGTTGAAATCGTTTCAATAGACACGGCGGACTTAAAAGCCGTTGAGAAGCTTATTGATAAAAACACCAAAGCGTTGCTGATAGAAACGCCCACAAACCCGATGATGAGGGTTACCGACATAGCGGCGGCAGCAACGCTTGCACATAAACACGGCGCGCTCCTGATTGTAGATAACACCTTTTTATCGCCGTACTTCCAACGACCGCTCGAACTCGGCGCGGATATAGAAATCCATAGCGGAACAAAGTATCTTGCAGGACATAACGATACTTTGGCGGGGGTTGTCGCTGTAAATTCGCAGGACTTGTCCGATAAATTACGCTTTATTTACAAAACCGTCGGCGCGTGTTTATCGCCGTTCGACAGCTTTTTAACCTTAAGAGGGCTTAAAACCTTGCATATCCGTATGGATAGAATCAACGAAAACGCCGGCAAGATTACGGAGTTTTTAAGGGGGCAAAAGAAGGTTACAAAGGTTTACTATCCCGGGTTGAAAGACCATGACGGCTATGCGGTTTCAAAAAAGCAAGCAAGCGGATTCGGGGGTATGATTTCGTTCGAAGTAGACTCTGAGGATACCGTAAAACACGTTTTGGAAACCGTAAAAGTCATTTCATTTGCCGAATCGTTGGGCGGAGTGGAAAGTTTAATTACCTATCCCGCGGTTCAAACGCACGCCGACGTTCCCAAAGACGAACGGGATGCAAGAGGTATTAATACGTGCCTTTTGCGCCTCTCCGTCGGAATTGAAAACGTCAAGGACTTAATCGACGACCTTACAAACGCCCTCGCATGAGGTATTTAATAAACATCGAATATGACGGCACGGACTTCGCCGGTTGGCAACGCCAAAAAAACGCGCAAAACACCGTGCAAGAGATTTTAGAAAGCGCGTTCCGCACGGTTTTGAGGGAGAAAATTATTCTTGTCGCAAGCGGACGGACGGATAAAGGCGTGCATGCCCTTGCGCAGGCGGCGCATTTCGATTCCGTTTGCGAAGCGAAGAACTTGCCGTCGGTAATTCACCATGTGAACTGTTTGTTGCCCGAGGCGATAAGCATTGTCAAATATAAACCCGTTTCGGCAGAATTCCACGCGCAGTACGCGGCAAAGAAAAAGACGTACCGATATGCGTTTTATTTCAGCGAAGCGTTGCACCCTTTAAGGGAACGGTTTTCGTTTTATGTGCCGCTTAGGCAGAGCATAAATGTTGCAAAAATGCAGCAAGCGGCGGCGGTTTTTGAGGGGTTGCACGACTTCAGAGCGTTTTCGTCGGAGGCGCGTACTGTTTTAACTACCGAAAGATTGATATATAATGTTAAGGCAACAGCGGAAGGCGACAACCTTTATTTGGAAATAACCGGCACCGGCTTTTTGTACAATATGGTTCGGATGCTCGCCGGCGCACTTTTGGAGGTCGGCAAGGGGAAGTTGACCGTAGATGACCTTAAACGAATGCTTGACAACGGCGAACGCGGCGATTGTGTATTCAAAACGCTGCCTGCAAAAGGGCTTACTCTTGTTAATGTCATTTACGAATAACCCTATTTTTAATGAATTTATATCTTGGTAACGACTATATCCGCGACACGCAAACGCACATCGACAATGCGTTTTTTTTGTCATTTTTGCCGAAAGCCGACCCGTTAGACGTTAAAATTTATCTGTATGCTTTATATTTAGCGAACTCGGGCAAGGGCGCGGACGCGTTGGAGCGAATCGCGCTTGACCTCAAACTTTCGCAAGAAACCGTTATTGCGGCGTTCGAATACTGGGATAGCAAGGGCGTAATTTCGCTGTCGCGTTCGCCTTTTACAATAACATTCCACCCCGTTAAAAGCGCGAAGCCCGCAATAATCCGCTACAACGCCGAGGAGTTCTCCTCGTTCGCCGCCAATGTAGACAATGTATCGGGCAAGTTCTATTCGGAAGACGAAAAACTTGAGTTTATAAAATTCGTAAAGGAATACAACTGCGAGCAGGACGCATTTTTACTTATCGTTAAGCATTGCGTAAAAAGCGGTCGCACATCGAAGAACCAAATAATTTCGTTCGCCGAAAGAATTTTGAAAACCGCGGGCGGCAACTGCGAGAAAATTGACAACGCCCTCCTTGAAATTGAGTTTTCAAAAGGTGCGCTCGCGGGACTTTTATCTTTGGCGGGTAGCACCTCCGCGCCGGTTTCGGAGGAAATAAGCGAGTATCTTTCTTGGAAAAACAAGCTTGGATTTACCGACGAAGCATTAAACAAAGCGGCATCAATATGCAAAAAAGGCGGGTTCGGAGCACTGAAACGCCTTATCGAGGAGCTCTTACAAGCAAAAGCGTTTACGATTTCGGAAATTGAGGAGTTCGTAAAAAACAAAACCGCACGGCAGGAATTGGCGGCTTTGATAGCTAAATATTTTGGCGGCGGATTTATCCGCTACGACATTGTTATCGAAAGTTTTATTATCCCGTGGGAGGGGCGCGGCTACACGCTTGACGCATTAGAGGAGGCGACAAGGTTCGCAGGCGCGAGCGGCATCCGCACGGTGGAGACGTTAAACCAATTCGTTGAAAATCTTTTTACCGCGGGAATTGTAACAAAAGATGCGGTTTTGGCGGCTGAGGCGCGCGAAAAGCAGTTCGAAACGGGCTTAAAAGAGGTAATGGCGGCGTGCTGCGTGGGAAATTATATAGTTTATCAGTCGGATAAGGAAGCGTACAAGAACATTATAGAGCATTGGGGCTTCACGCACGGCGAGGTAATGGCGGCGGCGGCACTGTCGAAGGACGAGCTTGTCGCGCCGTTCAAGTACGCAATCAAGTTGTTATCCGAGGCGAAATCGGCAAACAAGCTGAACATCGAGGGCATCGAGGAGGCGCATACTAAGCTGAAAACTAAAATCTCGCAGTATTCTAAGCCCTCCAAAAAGCCGAAAGACGAATATATCACACGCGATAACGACTTTAAGGATATTTTTACCAAATCCGTATGGGATATTAAGCTGAAAAACGAGAATTACTGATAAAATAGAAATAGGGAATAATATCAAAATGAGTGAAGAAATAACAAATGAAACGGTGACATCCGATGAAAAGAAAAAACCGTCAATTAAGCAGTTGTTGGCGTTTGTTTTGCCCGTGCCGATTGCCGCAATTTTGGTTTTAGTAACGCTTTTCGCTTTGAACGCGATAGTACGCAGCCAAATTGACGACGCGGACAGGCTTGTTTATTCGTTAAACTATGCAAATATCTCAAAAAAGGAGGTTGTCGGCGCGCTTGATTCGGTAGATAGCTTGCAAGGCTGGAGTGTTCCCTTGTCCGTTGAGTCGCTTACACAAAAGGACATCACTACGGTTTACGATGCCGTGACCGAGCTTTCCTCCTCCGTCAACTCCGAAAAAGTTGCAAAATTTCTTTACGCCTACAATCACGCGCCGGAGGAGGTTTCATTTGTCGGCATCAAAGCGTTAAAATACAACAGCAAGGAAATCCGTGAAAAGTCCGAAAAGCTAACTACTATGGATTTAGGTGAAATTTCTAACGGCGGCGGCGAAACTTTGAGCCTCGATTTTTTTGCAAAATTCACAGAGAACGAGTTAAAAAGCCTTGTCGGTGCGTTCTATCAATCGCTTCACTACTTAGACGAATTTTCCGCCTCCGAGCGTAAAGGAATGTTCACTTGTGCGTTGGGGCTTTTGAACGGAAAATCTGCCGAAATCGCCTCCGCGCCCGACCTTCAATACTTTTCGGGTCAGGTTGCCGGCGTAATTTTCCGCGATTTTGATACTCTCGAACTCGTTTACGAAAAAATTTTCCCCGAGCAGTCCGAATACTTTGCCGATATCAAGCTTCTAAAACCCCTTTTCGGCGCGTATTACGAATACACCCCCAAACTTTATATAAATGTGCTTGAAATAGGCAGAATCCTCGGCGCGTACGCCTTAGGCGGCTTGCCCCAAATGACCGAGGCTATTTTTGAGCGTCTTACGACCACCGCGACTTACGCCGCCGACCCCGATGCCTTCCTTGCGGCAAAAGATGCCTTCTACAGAATTTTCGAATATGCCGTTTAGGTTTTATAAGTTATCATTATTACAATGAAAAGCGGAATAGTTGCGATAGTAGGCAGACCGAATGTTGGCAAATCGACATTATTTAATAGGCTAACGGGGCATCGTCTTAGTATAGTGGAGGATGTACCGGGCGTGACCCGCGACAGGGTTTACGGTGAATGCGAGTGGTGCGGCAGCCGTTTTTCGATAATCGATACGGGCGGTATCGAGCTTGAGGCGCAGGACGGAATGTACCCTTTGATGCTAAAACAAGCCGAAGCTGCCGTGGCATCGGCAGACGTTATTGTTTTTGTGACCGATGCGAAGTTCGGTTTGACCTCGTCCGATTACGACGTTGCGGACTTTTTGCGCAAATGCGGCAAGCCGGTTATCCTTTGCGTTAACAAAACGGACGGCAAAAATAAGGCGGCAATTTTCGATTTTTACGCGCTGAATTTAGGACAAATCTTTGATATTTCCGCCGAACAAGGCTCGGGTGTCGGCGACCTTTTGGACGAAATTGTCTTAAACCTCAAGGAATCGGTCGAAAAAGAAGATACCGACGCGCTTAAAATAGCGATTGTGGGCAAACCGAACGCGGGGAAATCTTCAATTCTGAACAAATTTGCAGGGTTCGAACGGGTTATAGTTTCGCCGATTGCCGGCACAACGCGCGATGCAATCGACGAGCGCATTACCTGCGACGGCAAGGATTATATTATCACCGACACCGCGGGCATCCGTAAAAAAGCGCGCGTTGACGAAAATGTGGAGTATTACAGCGTTGTCCGTGCCTTTTCGGCAATAAAACGCTCCGATGCGGTAGCGGTTATTTTGGACGCCGAGGAGGGCTTGACCGACCAAGACGTCAAAATTGCAGGCTTCGTTCACAACGACGGCAAGCCTTCGGTTATCGTCGTTAACAAGTGGGACTTGATTGAAAAGGACACGCATACCGCCGAAAAATTCACAAACAAACTCAAGGAGGATTTGAAGTTTATGGACTACTTCCTTGTAATTTATGTCTCCGCATTAACGGGAAAACGCCTGCCGCTAATCTTAAAGGAAGCGGAACGGGCGTATAAAAATGCGCACAAATTCATTAAAACGGGTATCCTAAACGATGTAATCGGTGATGCAATCGCCGTAAATGAGCCTCCGCACAAGAACGGGAAGAAGCTAAAAATCAACTTTACAAGACAGGTTGAAAACCTCGCCCCTCCGACCTTTGACTTTTTTGTAAACGACCCGGAAATTGTTCATTTTTCGTACAAACGCTTTCTTGAAAACACCCTCCGTAAGTCGTTCGGTTTCGAGGGTACGCCTATCCGCTTAAGATTCAAAATTGCGGGGGAAAACTCAGATAACAAAAAGAAATAATATATTGTATGGATTCTGCGACTTCGCGCGGAATGACAAAAAGAATTAAATTATCCATTAACACAAAAGAAAACAAGGCGCGTGATTGCGCCTTGTTGTATATTTACAAAACGTTCGTATCTTATTTCTTCCCCAAAAATGTTTTACTGACATTAAACAGCCGATTCAAGGATAACGGGGCCGGCGTGGTCGAGGTTGATTTTGCCGTCGGTGAGGATATCCTTTTGGGTAAGCCCGACGGGGGTTGCGTTAGGAACGAAATCTATTACGGTATAGCCGATGAGTTTGGTAGTTTCGTCGCCGTACATACGCCCGACAACGGAGCCGGAATCGCGGTATTTTTCGTTTCCGCTTATTTTGCCGGCGGCCACGGTTTGTTCGAACAGCAAGTCCGACGGAGGGGCGACGATTGCCTCGTCGGAGATATCGTAATCAAAGATATTTTTAATGGACAGTCCGCCGTTTTTAACGGTGACGTCGTGCAACTCGGAGTACATAAGAAGCCCGGTGATTCCTCCGAAGTTAAGTTCGCTTTTCCCTTCGGCAATAATTGCCGAGGTTACGCCCTCATAAGTCGCCGAGGAGATGTAGGAATTGATGACGACCGCGCCGCTAATGCCGCCTAAAAGATAGCTGCCGAGCTTATTATCCGCAACGACAATGTCGGTCTTCGCGCTCGCGCCGATGATGTCAAAGTTGTTTTGTTCGCCGAAAATGCCGCCGATAATTGTGTGCAACCCGCTGTCGCCGATTGCGCCTTTAACGACCGCGTTGACGGAGGTAATTGACGTACCGGTATATGTGAGGTCGGTAGCCGCGCCGCCGATTACGCTGCCCGAAATCCCGCCGATTACGGTGTTTTGTGCGGCTTTGTCGAGCTTGATTCTGCCGGTTGCGAGAACGGTATCATACGATACGTTGCCCTTTACAGCCTTCGCCTCGCTTTCCGCGCTCTTAACATACGCACTGATGCCGCCGGCGTAAACGGTTTTATACAGGTAAACGCTGTCCTCTGCCGAGGGCTTTACCGTGATTGCCAAGTGACTTGTGACGTCTTTGAAATGAACCTCACCCGCAGCGTAAGCGCAAACTCCGCCGACATAGAGAACGTCCTCGCTCACGGAGGTTTCGTAGCCTAAAACGCCGTTGTCGAACTCAACAAGCTTGGGCGATGCGCTGATGCCGCCCGAAACGATGATGTTATCGAACAAGTTGGAGTCGCCGCGCGCGGAATATGCATAAGAGGCGATTGAAGATATGTAAGTTAACGGAGAAGCGGTTTCGACAGTAGCATCAAAATCGACTGAAAGGTTGTAGATTTGCGCGCCTTTAATGTTTCCGAAAAGGCTTATATTTTGCGCGGAGGTTTCGTAACGTCCCGTATCGTCGTCCGAAAGAAAGACGGTTATTTTTTTGCCGTTGCCGTCGAATGCGGCGGTAAAGGGATTGTCCTGCGACGGGGCGACGGTTTTGAAGTTTTCGGCGGTAAAGCTCAGGTCGTTTTGAAGCACGAATTTGAAATCGCGGTAATCGTCACCGAGCTTGTCGGATATAGCAAAAAAGTCGGCTTCGTCTTTAATTTCAACGGTTTCCGAGCCCTTATAGGAATTCTTTTTGCACGAAACAAGAAAGGATAGCGAAAGAGCGGCAATCGCGAAGAATATTACAAGATACTTAAATTTTTTCATCAAAATAACGGCGTGCGGAAAAAAACACGGACTACACCTTAAATATTATAATTATTTAGAACTTGAAACAAGTGAGAGGACTTTGCACCGGCACGTTTCCGCTCCTCCTTAAATTACGGGGTTGGAATGCTCGCTAATTCGTGATATTATTGTTACAGTATAGTATTTAGCTTGTTTATGCTGCTCTCATCGCGGTCTCGGGATGTTGTCGGTTGCGGCGTAATTTTTGGGAGTCCCCCCCCTTTTGCTTAATTATGATTAATATGATAAACGATAATTTTTCGGCAGCGGAATTGCTATCAATTTTGTGTGATTATGCTCAACGCAAGCTTAATCTTTCTCCGCTTGACAGAATAGCTGCGGAAAACAATTTACTGTCTTATTTCAAAGAGCCGCAACGCGCAATTGCGCAGGATTCGCAAGGCAAGGACTTGCAAACAGATATTTTAGACCCGCTACTCAGTATCGCAAAGGCAGAATATCTTTGGAGGGAGGACAGCGAACGCATTTTATGCGAAACAAAAATAATGGGGTTTGTGACCCCGTCTCCCGCGGTCGTAGCTTTTCGATTTGATGCTATTGCCTCAAATTCCGGCATACCGAGCGCGCTTGATTATCTTAACGCAATTTCCGTAAACAGTAACTATATTCGCATGGCGGATATTAAAAAGAACGTTCGCTGGAAGACGCCCTACTGCGGCGAAAAGGGCGAAATTAAGGTGACAATCAACCTTGCCAAGCCCGAAAAAAACAACCGCGACGTGTCTCTTGACGCGCTCGAGCCCGCCAATAAGTACCCCGCATGCGCGCTTTGCGTTGAAAACGTCGGTTTTGCCGGCTCGCACTTTCAGGCTCCGCGCCAAACGCTCCGGGTAATCCCTATATGGCTTGCCGACGAACCGTGGTATTTACAATTTTCGCCCTACGTTTATTTCGAACACCATGCTATAGCCCTCTCGGAGGTGCACCGTCCGATGAAAATCTCGGCAAAGACCTTCACACGGCTTTTGGATTTCGTAGACCTTTTCCCCGATTATTTCATAGGCTCTAACGCCGACCTCCCTATTGTGGGCGGTTCGATTTTAGCGCATGACCACTTTCAGGGCGGAAAACGCGAGTTGCCTATGTTCTCGCGCCCGTTTACCAATACCTTCGATTGCAAGAGCGAAGAGGACGGGATTACAGACCTTAAAATTTCAATCGTCGATTGGTACAACTCTTGCATTGCTATAACCTCCTCAAACCGTTCTCAGTTGCAGGCGGCGGCAAACGAAATTTTTGAGTTTTGGAAAACCTATTCGGACGAAAAGACTTCTCCGAAAATCGTCGCGCTCGACAAGAACGGCGAGCATAACACCGTAACCCCCGTTGCGGTTAAAAACGGCGACGAATACACGCTTTATATGCTCCTCCGCAACAACCGTTGCGACACCGCGAACAAGCACGGTATTTTCCACTCTCCCGACGATTGCCACCATATCAAAAGCGAGGGCATCGGCTTAATCGAAGCTATGGGCTTGTTCATCCTCCCGGGTCGCCTTCACGAGGAGTTCGCCTCAATCAAGAAGGTGCTGACCGGTAAAATTTCCATTCTCGATGCTATGCAAGATAAAAGCCTCGATCAGCACGGCAAAATGCTCTCCGCTTTAGTCGCACAAACAAACGCCGTGCCCGTCAACGAAGAAGAAGCGCAAAATCTCATAGAGGCTTACGTTTACTCAACCTGTGAAAAAATACTGAACGCCACCGCCGTTTTCAAAAACACCCCCGCCGGTAAAACCGCCTTTATCAAGTTCCTCCGCTCCGCCGGCTTGCCTTGCTGATACCGTTCTTATAAAATCTCAACTATAATTTGTAGATTCTGCTACTTCGCGCAGAATGACGGCTCGATTGCCCTCTCCCCGCCCGTCGCGTTCTTGTTATTCGCGCAGCAAGGGTGCTATTATTATAAAAATGGTCATTAAAAATCGTATTTTTGCATTAGTGTTCAGAGCGGTCGGCATAGTTATGTCTATTGCCGGGATTGTGGCATCTCTATTTCAAACGGGCAGTTTCCATGCGGGTACGCTGCTGTACTACACGCTGATGAGTAATATTGTCGTTTCCGCATATTTCATTATAACTCTCGTTTTGACGGCAAAAGATGTAAAAGGCGGCGGTAAAGAGGACAGCCCGTCATACTTCCCAAAGCTTTCGATGGTGCTTGCGATTGATATTCTGCTTACAATGACGGTATATTGGGGTATGCTTGTGCCGGCAACCGCGGTTTTCGGCAGCGATTTGGAGATATTCTCCTTCGGAAACGTCGTCGCACATACAATAACGCCTCTCCTTATGATTGCCGATTGCATTCTTTTGAACAAGCGCGGAGCTCTTAAACCCGTGCATTGCGTTCTTG
>JAISKW010000158.1 GCA_031260775.1 Christensenellaceae bacterium | reverse complement strand
CTTATCGAACCACGCCTGTGCACCTTGCAGCGACCCCGGTGCCGGATAACTAAACGTTCCGGGGAACACTATTTCGCTTATATTTATAAAGCCGTTCGTTAAGTCTTTTACCGTTGAATTACCTGTAATTATTAATTTATTCAGCTTTAAGACGAGAGGTTGCAGCAAACTGCCGTTCGTGTCTACCGCTATTTGCGAAAGCTTGACCGAGCCGCCCACCGCAAGAGTTGTAAACACGGGCGATGCGACTGCCGTTCTGACTAAATAATTCTGGTTTGCATTAGGGTATGCGGTTTCTACCGGCGTATTATCGATATCGTCCACAATTTCAAGTTTTACAAGTTTATTGAGGTTCGAATACGTTTGCGACGCGATTTTTGTGATTCGGCTCGCCTTTAACGACGTTGTCGCGTTGAATAATATGTTATATTCAAATTCAACGTTCGCGCCGTATCCCGTTAAATCAACCGATAGTCCGCCGTTTTCCGCATCTTCGATATACGCCCCTTCCAAAACCGCATAAACGACTTTAGTCGTTGTTCCTCCCGTCTTATTAATATAAATTGTATCGTTTGCAAACACGAGCGTGTCCAACGCGTCGGTATATGACAAAGACACCGACGTGAACGTTATTGCGCCGTCTCTGAACACGCTCGGTGTTGATACCTGCGTGCTGCCCTTTAATGCGTTATCTAACGCCAATGTTAAAAGCACCCGGACATTGTCATAAGCATCAACGACAAGACCGTCGTTTTCCTTATAATATCCGGCGATGTTAATACTCGACGTTCCCGTCCCGTGCAGCATAGCACTTGCTGTATTACTGAAATTTGACTCAAGGAAGAATATCTTTGTTAAGGGTACCGAATCCGCCGTTTGGTCCTTCCTTAACGCATATCGCCCTATCGCGAGCAAGTCTGACGGCATATAAATATGCTCCAACTTTTCGGCATATTTAAGCGCACGGCGCGCAAAATATGTTATGCCGCTTGCCCCCAAATCAAGCACCCTTTGCGCGCCGTCATAGGCAAGCAGAGCTTTGTTATTGTTACCGATGCCGTACGGAATGGTTACCAATCCCGCATTTTCCACTTTTTGGTTGTTGTAATAACCCGTGCCGTAAAAGGCGTCCACATCGATATAATCGGTGTCGCGGTCAAAAGAGGAGGCTATTCCCACGTAACTGCTAAGTGTATCTAAAACCGTATTCGAAATGAAAAATTCAAAATCGGTAATTTGCAAATATCCATTTGCAAAGTTCTTTACTACAATCGTTATGTTTTCGTAATTAGCCCTTGTAAGGTTACCGCCTAATTTCCCTATGGGGATTAAATCGACGGCAGTAATACGCGAGGGCATTGCGCCTACTCCGAACCATTCGTCCAATGTAAATCTCGGCGTAACACCAATCCTTGTAAGGTTCAGGTTGATATTCAAGAGTCTTGCAAATGCCTTACGGTTTCCGCTCGAAATGCTCTGTCTTAAGTCCGGATTACCAGTACCCTGACGGATATCGGTAAAAAACACACCGCCGTTAACAAGGTTGGAGCTTAAGCCGAACGCATACTCGTCATATTCGGGATTGACGTCTACAATAGCCCCCGTAACCTCCGAACAGAACACATAGCTATCAACATTTTTTATGGTGATATACTCCATTCCAGACCCGCCGCTCACTAATATAAGCTGACTCATAATGACTGCGTTGCCGCCGCCTACATAGAGTATCAACGTTTCACTGTCGGGCGTATTGTCGACAACATACCTCCCTCCGCTATAAATATTGAGGTTCTCTCTAAATATGAAATCTGAGAACGCCGCGCTTGCGTATTTACCCGTACTGAAGGTCGCGGCGTTGCCCGCAAATGTATCGGCTTCAACAGTCGGTGTACTTTCGATGCCTAAAACTATCATTTTGCCTAAGCGCGAAGCATTCATAAACGCACGGCTTTCAATGGTTTTAAGGTTCGGCACGTTCAAAACTACGTCCTCAAGTTTGGAGGCGTTTTCAAACGCGCTGCGTCCGATTGAAACAAGCTCGTTCTTTGCCGCGCTTTCGCTTTCGGCAATGAGCATTACGATATTATTATCACCGTAGAAAGCATAGTCATTGATTTTCGTAATGTGATATTTGAAGTCTAAATAAACAAATTTTTCGGGCAAAAACTCGACATTGCCAATACCCGCTTTGCCCACATACGAATAAAGCACGCCTCCGCCTAAGATTACAAACGGAACCGCTTCAACACTGCCGCTTATGGTTTCGGCAGTATAGACTATTCCGCTGATGGAGTTGTAATAGTGATGCACTTGATAAGTGTTCAGTAGCTTGGTGTTGAACACTGCATTATGCCCGATTGTCGTAACGGACGAGGGGAAGCCGAGGCTGATAGGCACGTTATTATTTACTAAAACGCCGTCGACATACCCGTAATAAGTTATTCCTGAAATATCCAAAACATAGCAGTTTTGGAAAGCCTCCTCGCCGATTGCCGTTACGCCCGTATTACCCCCCGCGTCAAGAACGATTGTGTTCGGGAACAGTATTTGATTGAGCTGCGAGTTACCCTTAAAAGCATACGCGCCGATTCGAACAAGCGAGGCGGGTATTATAATGCTTTCGATACCGGCATTTTCAAACATTCTCTCGGGTACAACGGTTGAACCCTCGCGGATAATAAGATTTATTAGCCTTGCTGGCGCACCCGACGTTCCAAAGATACCCGTTTGCGTATTCGTGCCCGTTTTGACCGCGAACGTATTCAACAGCGGGAGGTTAAAGAATGCGTTAGTCAATACCTGTCTTGTGCCTGCAGGGACGCTTTCTATATCGTCCGTTACGGAAATTGTCGTAAGCGAGTTCGCCGCTAACAACGCGTTTTCGGCGAATACTATGGATAACGGGAACACTATTTCGGTAATCGTTCCGTCAAAAGCATAGTTTTCAACCGAAATAATTTTCTTGCCCGCATCAAGAAGCGCGTTTATCGCATCCATATCGTAAACCGTTTCGGTATCTAAATACTGCAGCAAGGTTATGCCGATATTGTCGCCTATTGTGCGCGCCTTATACGAGTAAACTAAATCGCCGTCCACGTCGATTACAACCTTCGATTTTGCGTTTGCGGAACTGTTATTCCACTCCAAAAGCTGCAATTCGGCGTTGATTGTCGCATTGAAATCCGCTTCCTCATAGGACGTCGTGACCGTAGGAACATATATTTTGAAGTATAACGGAGTTCCCTCGAACGTATCCGTCTGCGAGGCGGGCGCAAAGTTACTTTCGAACTTGACGTATCTCAAACCTGCATTATCCGAAAACGAGAAGGTCTTATGTCCGAGCGACACGACGTTCTCGTGAAGTATCATCTTCGACAGCTTAAAGCAGTCTAAGAACGCACGGTCGTCTATTGTAATTTGGGCGGGATTTACATGATAGGGCACAACATTCGGAATATCTCCGTATGCAGGATGCTCATACACAGGCAGCGTCACGCTGACTAATGACGTCGCATACGCGAACGCGTCCTTGCCTATATAGTTCAACATCGAATCGTAGCTTGACTCGTCAAAGACGACCGTTTGCAACGTCGGAATGTTGCGGAACGCGCCCTCCGCGATACGTTCTACCGAGTACGGGAATACGATTTCGGTCAAACGGGTACCTGCAAAGGCATCTTGCCCGATATTGATAATCGTCACGGGTATGGTAACTTCCGTTATACCCGTCTGCCCGGTAAACGCGCTGTTCAAAATTTGCGTTACCGTATAACTCTTAAAATTAGCGGGGTTTACGACGTTCGAGGGGATAACGATGTGCGCCGCGCTTGCCGTGCCCTTAGACTTTACATAAGCCTCGCCCGTTGCGTCGTTGTACTCGTACACCAAGCCCGCCGTTCCCTCGGTTTTTGTAATCCAAACGGCTTCTAACGTAATCGTTTGCGAGCCTCCGGTCGCGACGTTTTGAATAAAGCTGTTAAAATCGTAACGTCCGCTGCCGAAGAACCATCCGCCGAACGCCAACGTTGCGCTGTTAGCCGCCGAAGGTAACGGGTCCGTTACGGGTCGGATAACCCTGAATCCGTAATTTACATCTTGTATAAATTTGCTCTCCGACACACGGTATTGGGTGACGTCTAAAGGCAACGTTTCCGCTTGACGGTTTTTCCAATTAACCTCGTCGCCGTACGCTCCTAAATCAAATACGACTTCGAATTTTTTTATTTCAAACTTTGCGTAGAACGTATAATTCCTCTTGACCGCTTCGCCGAAATTTGCTTCGAACACATATTGCGTCGTCGTATACCAGCCTTTGAAATCGTAGCCTGTCTTCGAAACGAAAGGCGGGGTTGTAACATTCAAAATTGCCGTGCCGATTTCCGCTTTAGCCGTACTGTTCGACGAAAAATCGCTCTCTCCGTAACGTCCGCTGACCTTTGTATCATCTCCGAAATTCGTTAAAACGCCGGTTAACGAGCGGTTGAAAGGGAAATTATCAAGGCGCGCATAAGTAATATTGTCTTCGTCCGTGAACCTAATCGTGTAAGTATAAGCATTGAATAACGCCGAAACCACCACATAATAGTCGCCGTTTGACAGCACCGTAACCCCCGCACCCGCAGGCTGCGGAAGCACGTTCGTCAGCGGGATATTCCACCCCGTCCAGCGGTAGCCGACATCGTCAAACGTTTGCGTTTCCGAAACCGTTACATACGGCGCGGTAAGATTCCCGCCGTATTTAATTGTGGTCTCCCCGCCGAGCAAGAAAATGCCGCTGCTGCTTATCGCATTGCGCACGTCTAAATCGGTTACTGCAAACTGAACGACAACGTCGCGGGTGTTCAAAACGGCGGTAAATTTAACAATCGTGTTTTCTCCCGTCAGCGAAACCCTTAAGCCCTCCGCCCAGCCTACCCAGTTTTCAATATAATAACCGTTACGCGGATACTCGCCCGCCATTGCGCTGCCGCCGACAAGCGCATCGAGGCGCGCTTTATATTCCATTTTGTCCGACGGATAAAGTCCGGCGGGGTCGTTCTCCAACGCGGGTATAATTTGCCCGTATTTCAGCCCCGAGACATAAGAAAAGTTCTCACTCCCTCCGTCAATCGTCCATGCGAAGTGAACCTCGTACGAAACGTCGGTATATTTTGCTTTGACCGAATCGGCATCGCCGATATAATTCTGCCCGATTGCCACGTCAAAGTTAAACGGAACGCTATGCCACGACCAATACGACGTTTTGCCCGGAACGTACGGCACCGTACGTACGTCTGTAAACAGCCTGCCGTCCGCTTCCATTTTGCTTATTACCTCGTTCAGCGTTTTGCCGTTTGCAACATAAAACAACGCCTGCTCGGAGGCTACAAGTAAATCCGCCGCCGCAGGATACGGCTCGTTCTGTACGTCATAAGCATAATAGCGGAATTGAATAGTAAATACGTCCGTCCAATGCGCATACAGCGTCGTGTTTTGGGTAATCGGCGCGCCCGTATAACGAATCGTCGCATCGGGGTCGGTTGCCCAAAACTCGAACTCACGCATCTGCTCGGAAATATCGGTATTATCCTGCATTACATACAGAACATCCTCCCTTAGCCCCGACACAGGCAAGCCTCTGCCCGTTTGTACCGAGTCGCTATGCGGAGTGGTATAACTCTTTGTATAGTCGTAAGTAAGCGTTACTTGTTGTCTTGTGAACGAGGCTACAAACTCATAGTTTTGCGTTATTTCAAGCGCGGCAATTGTCGCATAGCTGCGCGGCGTAGGCACAGCCTCACCCTTTATCCTCCAGCCGTCAAAGTTGTAATACAGAACCTCGGGGTTGGTAATTGTGTTGCCGGCAAGCATATTCCCGTAAACAACCAAACGTGTTAACAGGGATTCGGCGGGCTTTGGATTCGTTCCGTCTTGTGCGTCGCCTGAGGTATAGTGATAGGTATAAATGTCATTCCACGTAAACGGCACGCTGCTCGTTTCGTCGGAGGGGAGGAACGTGACGGTAAACACATTATCTCTAAGGTCTTTTTCAAACCTCAAATACCGTCTGCCGTTAATAATTTGTCCTTGAACGTTTTGGTACGAAAGCTCCGTCGCGTCGTTTACAACGTATCCCGTTTCCTCGCCGTTACCGTTCAACGTTGCGGAGAAAACCGTCCACAGCGCGAGCTTGCTCGGATCGTTCGACTCAGCGACGGGCACCTCGCTCAAAGTCTTCAAATATTTAACAAGATACAGACTGTCGGGCACGGGCTTTGCCGCCGCGGCTTCGGTATATGTTTCGTTATAAAATTCTACGATTACCAAATCCGACCATTGCGCGGTTAAAGTAATGTCGTCCATAACCTTATCCGTACCGAACTTGAACTCGTCACCGTTATCTAACTGCCACAGTAAGAGTTCCTTTTGCGGCAAGGTTTGAATGTAGTTGCTTTGATTATAGTTCGCAGGCACCGTTTCGGACGAGAAATCCGCGCCCGTTTTATTGCGGACAAGCGTTGACGTTCCGCTTATTGTCGAAACGGACGGATACGCTTCTAAAATAGAGCCGTAAACCATTCTCTCCGTAGCCCTGCTCGCTCCGGTAAGATTCCAGTTGAAAGTCACAGTAAACTTGAGCCAATCGAAGACCGCTTCAAGGTAAACGTTCCCCGAAATATGCGTAACGTTTGTTAAAAATGCTTCCGCCGCACCGATATCCGTAATCGCACCGTCGCCCGTAAGAGGGTCAACCCAATCTTTTATGTCGCTTCGGGGGAACACATATTCAGTACCGCGGACACGCCAACCGATGATTTCTTTATTCTCGGGCGCGACGGGGTTATATGAGCGGAAGAACACCTCCGCATCCTCCAAAACGTTATTTCCGTACGTGAAATTTTGCGGAATCTTAAGCGGAATTCCCGTGGTATCGACTAAATAAACCCCGTAATTGTTGAGCGTGTATTTTGCGTAAATCGTTTGCCCGTTGACTAAATCGTTCCATTCGCCCGAATAGTCCCACGAGCCCGTGTATCCCGGGAACATATCGAAGCCGTAATCGTCGGTAAACAGCGGGATTTTAACAAGCGATAATACCCTTCCTTCCTCCGCCTCCACTTTTAGCGGGGCTTGATACGCGAACGTACCCGCAGGGTCGTTCGGTTTGCCGGTATAGTATGCAAAATTGACGACAATGATATTCCCCCATTTTGCATAAAGCGTAATATCGAAAGAAACGGGGGTTGTAAAGGCATATTTTGTGCTGTAAGTTTCGTCGGTATACCAACCGTCGAAGAACTTTCCGTTTTTCCTCGGCGATTCGACCTCCGTTACCGTGCCTCCCTCGCTTATGTATTGGTTCTCGACAGCCTCGGCATTTTCGCCGGTCACAAAGACGATTGTGTGTTTGTGCTCGCCGCTCCTCAGCGACACCACCTTGATATGAACCTCGGCGGTTTTGCCCTTGTATTCGATTTGGACAACTTGGTCGTCGGCAAGCTGGTTAGTGCCGGTGTTGCGCAAGGTGAGGTCGCCTATAATGTCTTTCGCCTCGTACTGCTCGACCTTGTTGTTCGAAAGGTACACCTCGATGACCATTCCGTCCACAGAAAACGACTCGCCCGCTATGTACTCGGTTTTGTAAGTACCGTGGATTTCAATCCTCTCCGCCACTCCGCCGTCCTTGCAAGCGGTAAAAACGAATGCTCCGAACACGACTACGGACAGGAGAAGAAGCAATGCTACAAATTTTTTTCTTAAAGGCATAACACAAACACCCTCGCGGGTATAATTTTACTTATTCATTATATACGCACGCGCGACTGTAAACAAGCACAGATTTTTACGGGGTGTTTTTTGGGTTCATATTTGTCCGCGAATTTGATATTGCCGAAACACTAATCGGCGGTATGGTAGTAATCGAAAACCGCTTGCGCAGCCGCGGCGTTCATACCGTCTATTGCCGAAAGCTCTTGGACGGAGGCTTTTGAGAGGTTCTCAACCGATTTGAACTCTTGCAAGAGGAGTCGCGCGCGCTTATCACCCACGCCTTTTATTGTTTTTAACGAACTTTCGGTTTGGCGTTTTATGCGCAAATTACGGTTAAAAGTTATCGCAAACCGGTGCGCTTCGTCGCGGATTCGTTGCAAGAGCATCAAGGGGAATCCGTCTTTTCTTAAAATTACAGGGTCGCTCCGTTCGGGTAAAAACACTTCCTCCTCGCGCTTGGCAAGCGAAATTAAGGGGATACCCGTTTCGGCAAGTACGCTGTAAGCGTACGACAATTGCCCCTTGCCGCCGTCAACAACAATCAGGTCGGGAGGCTCCGAAAAGCTGATATCGCCGCTTGCAAGTTCCGCAACACGCCTTTGCAATACCTCGCGCATACTTGCAAAATCGTCGTTGCCCTTAACGGTTTTAATTTTGAACCGCCTATACAGTTTGTTAGCCGCCTCGCCGTTTATAAACACCACCATACTGCCTGCCTTGTCGGTGCCCGATATGTGCGAGATGTCGTAGCATTCAATCCTCCTCGGCGGGGTCGGCAGCCCGAGTTCGGATTGCAACGCACGCACTGCTTCGGAGGTTCGGGCTTCCTTACTTGCAATTGCGGCACCCTGTTTGACGAGATATTCAATTGCGTTATCGCGCGATAAATCCAAAAGTTGCCGTCTTAAGCCCCCTGCAGGAGTTAAAATATTGACCTTGCCGCCGCGTTTTTTGCTTATACGGGCAACAAGTTCTTCGTTAAAATCTAATGCTTCGCTAACTATAATTTCGTCCGCAACCACGGGGTTTTTGTCGTAGTATTGCGTGATAAACGTGGCAAGCGCATCCTCCGCCGCCGCGCCTGCCGACACGGTAAAGTTGTCCGCGCCGAGGACTTTGCCGCCCCTCACAGCAGTAAAGTTAACGCACGAAAAAAGGGCGTTACCGGCAAACGCGAAGATATCGCAATTGAGGTCGCGCGGCGAGTTTATTATTTGCTTGCGGATTAAATTGTCTAAGGTCTGCAAGCTCTCGCGCAAAACTATGGCGTATTCGAACTGCAAATTGTCCGATGCCGTTTGAATTTTGGCAAGAAGACACGCTTTTACCGCGTTGTCGTCGCCCGACAGAAACTCTGTTGCTTTTTTGACTTCCCTTTTGTAATCTTCCTCCGAAACATCAAAAGCGCAGGGAGCGAGGCACTTCCCGAGATGATAATTCAAACAGGGCTTTGCAATTTTCTTTTTTTTGGTTAAATCAAGCGAGCAGGTTGACAATTTGAACGCTTCGGCAAGCAAATCCTTAATTTTCCCTGCCGAAATGCCGACCATATACGGGCCAAAGTATTTTGCACCGTCCGCCTTAAGCCGTCTGATAATTTCGGCACGCGGGTATTTATCCTTCAAATTTATTCGAATATACGGGTAGGACTTGCTGTCTTTTAACAGAATGTTGTAGTGGGGCTTGTGTTCTTTAATGAGGTTATTTTCCAAAACCAATGCTTCGGTTTCGGAATTTGTGATGATATATCGGAAGCCCTCGATTTTCTCAACGAGTTTTACGGTTTTTTCGGTTAAAGTGTTCGCGCTGTGGAAGTATTGTTTTACGCGGTTTTTAAGAATTTTCGCCTTGCCGACATAGATAATTTGCCCGTCCTTATCGAGCATAATATACACGCCGGGCTTTTCGGGCAGTTGATTAAGCTTTTCTTTTAAGTCCTTCAATAGGTATCCTTAAGGTGAATTATATCCGTTTCGATTGCCGTTTCTACAGTTTTGCAAACGCTATGTTCGGGAATTATCGGGTAATACATCGAATAAACCCGCGAATTTTCGGCATCTTTTCTGCAAAGCCTTGTAATTACTTCGTCCTCACGCGCGCGCTTTTCGGCGTACGGCGGAATAACCTCGTCCCATTCGCCGTCGATATAAACGAAAAAATCCTCGTACTCTTCTTCAAAAAATACCGCATCCGAAACCCCGGCAATTCCTTGTAAGAACATCAAGTCCGAACGGCTTTTCAAATTGACGTAATTAAATTCCGTCGCCGCCTCGTCCGTCTCTCTTGCGTAATTAAACGGCAAAAAGCCGAGGTGCGAATAAAACGACACCTTGA
>JAISKW010000089.1 GCA_031260775.1 Christensenellaceae bacterium | reverse complement strand
GAAAGCTCGTATACGTTCGAAGCCCCTCCGCTTGTAATGTCGGCAGCCGAGCCCGAAGCCGCCGCAGAACCGTTTATCGAAACCTCCTCTATGGTCGAATTGATGTCGGAGCAACCTGTTTTTGACGAAACAATTCCCGAAGATCATATTACAGACGAACCTCCCGTCGAAGAAACAATTCCCGAAGAACCTATTACAGACGAACCTCCCGTCGAAGAAACAATTCCCGAAGAGACTATTGCAGACGAACCTCCCGTTGAAGATCTGATTTCCGAGGTCGCAACTGAGCCGATTTCAGAGGCGATAACCGACGATTTTTCGATTTCGATTGAAGAGTTTCAATTTGCTCTCGAGGTTGAATCCGAAAGCATAATCGAAACAATCGAGGAAATACCTATTTCCGAGGTATCGACTGCCGTGGAATCTCTGAACGAAGAGCCGTTAATTCCGGAGGAAACGACTATTGTTTCCGAGCCCGAAGCAACGGTTATATCCGAACCCGAACCCGAACCCGAAAGTCCTATTGTTCCCGAGCCCGAGCCCGAAGCAACGGTTATATCCGAATCCGAACCCGAAAGTCCTATTGCTCCCGAGCCCGAACCGCCCTTTGAAGGCGAAGGCATCTAAGTTTCCTCTCCGTTTTATTTGAAATTAATTAATCAGCGGTTACTTAACATATATCGTCAGTGGGTGTAATATATGTTTGGCTCAAACGAGGGTATTACGCGGGCATTTTGTGGACAGTAAACGATTAACCGAAGGGAAACCTTTGAAGACAATTTTCTTGTTTATGTTGCCGATTCTCATCGGAAACATCTTCCAACAACTTTACGGAATGGTTGACGCGGTAATAGTCGGGCGCACTCTCGGCGAGGTCGCTCTCGGCGGTTTAGGCGCATCGAACGCGGTAGTGTTTCTGCTTGTCGGTTTCACGTTCGGCTTGACGTGCGGATTTTCCGTACTTATTGCGCAAAAATTCGGAGCAAATGACGCAGAAGGAGTTAAGAAAGCGACGGCGCAAGGCTTTTACCTCGTAATAGTATTCACGGTTATCCTAACCCTTATCGCCGTTTTTACGGCAAAACCGCTCCTTCGCCTCATTCAGACGGGCGACGATATCTTCCCTCACGCTTATGCGTATGTCATTGTAATTTACGGCGGCTTGGGCGCGGCGATGTTTTTTAACTTCTTTTCAAACCTTTTGCGCTCAATAGGCGACAGCCGTACCCCTCTTTACTTCTTAATAATCGCCTCGGTTTTGAATATCGGGTTGGACTATTTGTTTATTTTGGTTTTTCACTCCGGCGTTGAGGGCGCGGCCTATGCAACCATTATTTCGCAGCTCGTATCGGTCATTTTGTCAGCCGTTTACACCTTTGTTAAATACCCCGTACTCCGTGTGCGCCTGTCGGATTTCAAGCCCGATTTCAAAATACTCCTTAAAGAGGTTTATTTAGGAATCCCTATGGCGTTCCAATTTTCGCTCGTGTCGGTCGGGTTAATCTTCGTACAAGCCGCCCTGAACAAGCTCGGCACGACCTATGTCGTATCGTTTACGGCGGCGAGCAAGATTGACGGCGTTGCGTGCCAATTTATGTTAGCAACCGGCGTTGCGTTAGCGGTATATGTCGGTCAAAACTACGGCGCGAAGGACTACACCCGCATCAAGCAAGGTATAAAAGCCGGGTTTTTGCTTGCGGTTATCGGCTCACTGATATGCGGCGCGCTTGTAATTTCGCTTTCAAAGCCGCTCGTGCAACTGTTCATCGGCGCGGGACGGCAGGAAATTTATGACTTAGCCTTTCAATATCTTTGCATTAACGGCTCGATGTATTTCGTTTTGGGACTTCTCGGCATTTACCGTAACGCCTTGCAGGGAGTCGGCAAAAGCTTGCTCGTTTTAATCGGCGGCGGCGTGGAGTTCGCCGTCCGTATGGTCGTATCAATCCTTGCTATGAAATATTGGGGATATATGGGTATTTGCTTTGCCTCCGTACTCACATGGACGGGCGCGACGGTCTATCTTGCAATAGCGTACACGGTCTCAATGAAAAAGTTCTACGAAACGGCGGCGGTTACGGCTTAATCCTCGCTGTAAATTACCGGCGGCGGCGGAACGTCAATATTCTCATTTTCCGCGACGGGAACGGCTTTACCGAGTGCGGTAATACGTGCGATTTCTTTAATTCCTAAGAACAGCGCGAGTGCAAAAGCAAATGCGTCGGCGACGGGAACGGCATATATAAGTCCTTCAAGACCGACCGTGCGCGAAAATATATAGATAAGCGGGATTAGGAATATCCCTTGCCGCGACAAAGCAAGAAGTGATGCACCTAAAGTCCGTCCGATTGTCTGCAGAAGCATATTAACAAGCACAATTAGCCCCGATAACGGCAGAGTTATGCACTGAAAGCGCAGTGCCATTGCGCCGATTCGGATAACCTCCGTATCGTTTTCGGTGAACAAACCGACAATTTGCGGCGCGAAAACCGCCATAATTGCGGCAAGAACCGTAAGCACGCCGACCGACAGTATGAGCGCGAAAAAGAATGCTTGCTTAACCCTTGCGTATTTTTTTGCCCCGTAATTGAATCCGCAGACCGGCTGAAAGCCCTGTCCTAACCCCAAAACCGCGCTGACAACAAGCATCAAAATACGGTTCGATACGGTGAATGCCGCAATCGCGCTGTCGCCGAACAGCCCCGCTTCGTGGTTTAAGCAAATCACCGCAACCGAGGCAATCGACTGCCGTATCAGCGAAGGCAAACCGCCTTTTGCAATATTCAAAAAATAGAATTTCTTGAACAAAACGTTTCGGAAATTGTATTTAATAGTGCCTTTCCTAAAACTAATTGTAACAAGCGCGGCAAACCCGACAATTTGACTGATCATCGTTGCGACACTTGCTCCGGTTATGCCCATATTGAAAACGTAAATGAATAAGGGGTCAAGTCCGATGTTTAGTAGCGCGCCGGAGAGCATACCCACCATTGCCGAGCCGGCTTGTCCTTGAAAGCGCAGCTGATTATTTAGGGTAAAAGACGACAAAATAAACGGTGTACCGATAAAAACGTATTGCAAATATTGCACGGCGTAAGGCAGAATGGTATCCGTCGCGCCGAAAAGCCGCGCAAGTTGCGACTTAAATGTAAGCCCGATAACCATTAAAACGACGCCCGTTGAAAATGCAAGAACGAGCGCGGTAACTGCCATATTCTCCGCCTCCTCCTTTTTGCCCGCGCCCATCGCGCGCGAAATGAAGTTGCCGCTGCCGTGCCCGAAGAAAAAACCCAACGCCTGCACAATAGCCATATACGAAAATGCTATACCGACAGCCGCAGTCTGCTCGGTGCCGAGCCGCGACACAAAAAAAGTATCCGCGGCATTGTACAGCGCGGATACGAGCATAATTATTATTGTGGGGATTGAGAGCCGTATTACAAGCCGCTTTACTTCGCCGTTTGCAAGTAATTCAACCTTGTCGTTTGCCGCCATACAATTATTATAATACTAATGCGCCCTGACTAACACCATAACCGTTTCTAAATGAAAGGTGCGGGGGAACATATCGAACGGCGTTACGGAAACCGGTTCAAATGCCGCTAAACCGGCGGCGTTCGCGCCTAAGGTTGCCGGGTTACACGATATATAGATAATCTTTTTTATCCTTGTATCGCGGTTAAGGGTTTCGATTTCCGCGCGTGAAATGCCCCCCTCGGGAGGGTCAAGAATAACCGTTTCGGGCTTAACAAGCTCTAATACCTCGCCCAAAATCTTTGTGCTGTCGCCGGCAAAAAAACGTACACGCTCCTCTAAATTCAACTTAGAAGCCGCGGCAAGCCCCTCTCTGACGGCGTCCTCGATAATTTCGACGTTCGTGATATTTGCCTCGGAATATTTTTGCAAAAGATGCAAACCGAGCATTCCGCGCCCGGCATAAGCGTCCAAAACGTTGCGGCTGCCCTTCGTTTTTTCTATTGCAAAATCGTATAATTTGCGTCTGATATCGTCGTTGACTTGCAAAAACGACAACGGACTCACCCGCGCCGGGGGCAATTTATCTATGGAAACTTCCTCGTCCGTGCCGCCTATAACCTTTACAAAGTTCTCTAAAACGACGTTCGTTTTGCGCTTATTCGGTGAGAAAAACAGCGCAAAGCGCGGAAACTCGGCGCGGATTGCTTTTTCTAATTTATCACTTTGCGGCAGTTTTATGCCGTTAACGACGACCGTCAAGGATATAAACCCGTCGATATTGCGGATTACAACGGAGCGCAGTAACCCCGTTTCAGTTTCCTCGTTATATACTGTCAGACGGATTGCGTTCGCATAATCGGTTAAAATTTTGATGAGTTTACCCGACCAATCGCCGTTAATAATGCAGTTTTCAATGGGAACTAAATCGTGCGATTTTGAGGCATAAAAGCCTAACGCGATTTGTCCTTTTACAATTCCGAAATGCAATATCAGCTTGTTTCGGCAACCTTTGAACACATTTGAGGGCACTATATCGTCAATATTTACGCCGTGCATTCCGCTCTTTGTAAGGGTTTGTGTAAGGATTCCTTTTTTAATATTAAGCTCTTCGGGGTATGCAACGTGTTGAAAATTACAGTTTCCGCACTTTTTGTAGTACGGGCACTCCGGGGTAATTCTATGTACGGAGGCGTTGGAAATTCCGATAAACTTTGCAAAAACCAAACCCTTTTTACGGTTAACGAACTCAACCTTTACCTTAACCGTTTCGCCTTTCAGCGTGAACGGCACGAAAACGGTGTAAACGTAGCCGTCTTCTTGGTAGTGACCGATACCTTCGCCGTAGCAACCTATGTCACTAATATCCAATATAAATATATCGTCTTGCTTCATTATCAAATCGCTCCGTTAATTTTTTTCAAAAGCTTTCTGTGGTCAACCACAAGCCGCGGTAAACGCTTAAGCGAATACAAGCCGACGTTTTCGTAATTGTCCGAAAACTGCGAGGCAAAGCAACCGAAGCAATTCAAGTCCTTAAAAAACTGCACGGCAGCCTCGTATTTTTTCAATAGGATATATGCGTTTTCGTGCGTTAAACCATCGAACGGCTCGAAGCAAGCTACGAACTTCGGCATCGCCGCAACCGCATCGGGGGGGAGTAACTGCGGATTTTGCTTTGCGAATTTCTGCGCCTTTTCGAACCCCTCGGGCAGATTTTCGTTACCTATAACCGCACGCAAAATTCCTTGCTCGGTTAAGGAATTCACATATACCCCCAAGCCGTCGCCTCCGTATACCGCGCCCGAAACAGCAAGAGCCGGGCGAGAGGGGTCAAGAGCTTTTATGTCCACAAATACACGACGGAGGTAGTCGTATCCTCCGATATAGTCGGGTAAGGGTACCCGTAACACGACGGACGGATGCTCGGACTCGGAATTTACAATTGCCGTATACTCCTCAATAAACGCAGTTTGCGCACTGTCGGTTTCAAAATTATAAAACCGTGACGGCAGCTCCTCGATAATCAGCAAGCCCAAACGGTCACAGTAGTCCTTGAATTTATCGGAAACGGTAACGCCTTTTACGTACACGGCATTAAAGCCTTGACGAACGATTTCGGCTACGTCCTTTTTCAAATAGTCGTCGGTCGGCGCGGTAAAGCCGCCCGTAGCGTAAAACGCCGTGTAAATAATCCCTTTCAAAAACGTTTTTTTACCGTTCAAGTAGAAGCCGTCCTCGCGGAGTTCAGATTGGCGCGAGAAAGAATTGAC
>JAISKW010000036.1 GCA_031260775.1 Christensenellaceae bacterium | reverse complement strand
ATACCCCGTTAACCGCTCGGAGGACTGCGCCGAATTCCTTGACCTGTCGTTCCCCCTTATGCTCGATAAGGGCATAAATTACGGCATATCGCTAATCGAAAGCGCGCAAAAATACATCTTCAAGAACGGCGAAGCTTTCCAAAAAGCTGATTTTTTAATAGATTTTGATGCTAATTTGATGAAATAATTTTACGTTCCGATAATTTGAACCCAGCTTTCTAAAAACTCTTTTTCCTCGGGGATTTTCAACCCGAAGCGGCTTGCGGCGACAATCGGCATCCATTGTTGGACGCTTTGTTTTGCGGTATCCGACCTTGTGCAGAACAATTTCAAGTATTTTTCGGCTAAATCGTCTCTTTTTTCAAGCTTAAACAGCAAATATGTTCTTGCGGCGTCGGCGGCAGGCTCGCCTTGCGTGGCGTGTGACCAGTCGATTATGTACAGTTTCCCGTCGGGGCGCAGAATGACGTTTGAGGGGTTGAAATCGCCGTGCAACAGCTTTTCCTTTTTGGATTGGTTGTCAATCCTTATGTGCAGCTCGTATCTTATGGTTGCTTCGATGCCGGAATTCGTCACCTTCGTGTGCATTTTGTCACGGAGTCTGCCTAATTTCGGGTTGGACTTCGAGTGCATAAGAATTTGCAAATCGACGAACATTTCAAGATATTTCGCCGTTTTTTTCGGGTTTTCCTCCATTAATTCTTGCAGAGTTTTCCCGTCCACATAGTCTAAAATTATCGTTCGGGTCGTGTCGTCGTGGGAAATATCCAAAAGACTCGGAACGAGTAAATCCGTCTCCTCTACGCGTGAATGGTTCAACGCTTCGTTTAATATATCCGCCTTCGAATACTTTGCCGCGCTGAAAACCTTATAAATTTTGTCGCCGTCGCGGAAAATTTCTTTTCCGACTCTACTTGCAATTAGTTCTCTTGCCATACTCCCTTAATTATATACTATCTCAGTTATAAAATGAATGACTATCGTGTTAAAAGTCCTGCATCGAGCACATACTGTGAGCCGGTGACATATTTTGCCTTTGAACTTGAAAGGAACAAAACGGAGTCTGCAACGTCCTCGGGTTCAATCCACGGTACGGGCAGCAGGTTGCCCGCGCTGCGCTCGGCTATTGCCTGCGGCGTTGTGCCCTCCATTTCGGCAAGCCCGTCGTTCATGGGCGTGTTTACGCCGGTGGGGTGAATGCTGATTACCCTGATTCCGTACTCGGCATTTTCGAGCGCGACCGACTTTGTAAGCCCCACTAACGCCCATTTCGACGCCGCATAGTGCGATAATCTGTTCATACCGCGTAAGCCACCGACCGAGGAATTATTGATAATCACGCCGCTTTTTTGCGCGCGCATCACGGGCACGACATATTTTGTGCATAAAAACGCGCCGGTTAGGTTAACACCTATCATCGAATCCCATTCCTTGAGTGAAAGCTCGTGAACGTATCCGTACGCGCAAATCCCCGCGTTGTTGAATAAGATATCGATTGTGCCGAATGCTTTTACCCCCGTCTCAACGGCGGCTTTTACGTCCTCTTCGTTGCGGACGTCGCCGGCATAGGCGATAAATTTGCCGCCTAAGGCGATTACCTCGTGGCAGAGGGTTTCTAAATCGGACAGCTTTGCATCGTTGTAGCTTGGGTATGCCGTCTTTTCCTTTAGGTCAAACGCGATAATGTTTGCGCCGTATTTCGCGAACGCGAGAGCAACCGCGCGCCCTTGTCCCTTTGCCGCGCCGGTGATAAAAACCGTTTTTTTCTTAAATTCCCCGTACATATATGAGTCAATAATTATTTTTTGTAAGCGTATAAATACTCGTCAAGCGGCACCTGAAGCACCGTGTTGATTAAATTTGTGGCAATCATTTGCGAAGCGAATGCGGTTAAAGCAACAATTTGCTCTTCGCTGAAAGCCTCTTTAAGCTTTGTGTAAATGTCCTCCGAAATGTCGTGCGGATTTTTAACAATTGCTCTTCCGAAATCCCAAAGCAGCTGTTCGGGAGCCGAAAGTGTCAAATTATCGGGATCTTTGCCGTTGTCCTTAAGAATCTTTCTGAAGAAGGTTGAGCAAATCATACAGTCGTTGGAGGAGGATACTGCGTACGAAAAGATGTATGTGCCGAAGTCGCCCAAAAACTTAGCAATTTCCGCGCGGAGGGGATACCATTCCATAAGTACCTCGAACGAAAGCGGCGAGTGCAGGAGCGTTTTTTTCATATTTGTAATGCGCCCGTGCTGCGCAATTTGCCCGTCGTATAACGCTTTTTGCTTGTCGGAAAGCTCCGCATATTCGGGAATACTTATTCTTTGCACACAAGTATTTTACACCTAAACATATTAACTATAAAAATTAAAAGCAAAAGAAAAAAGGGCGCAACAGTCCGCGCCCTTTGTAATATCCAAACCTCTCTTATTAATTTTATTCCCCAAACAGAACGCTACCGTTGTAATTTCTCTTTGACATTTTTTTCAATGAGGTAAACCTCGCAAAGAATGTCGGTGAGTCGCTCGGGGGTAAGGAAGCGTTTGAAAACGCCTTTTTGAGCGCAGGAGATGATACCGGTTTCCTCGCTGACGACGATAGCGGTAACGTCGCTGTCTTGGGAAACTCCGAGCGCGGCGCGGTGACGCGTGCCGAGGGCTTTGTTGAGGTCAGATTTGTCGGTCAGGGGCAAAAAGCACCCGGCGGAAACGATACGGTTGTCCTTGAGCATAACCGCGCCGTCGTGAACGGGCGTGCCGTTGTAGAAAATGCTTTGCAATAGGGGCGCGGAAACGAGCGCATCTATGCGCGTACCCGTCGCGCAAATCTGTTCGTCAAGAACCGTGGGGCTGACTACAATCAACGCGCCCGTGCGGAATTTTGAAAACGATTGACAGGCTTTTACGATTTCGGTAACGCAATTGCGGAGCTCGTCGTCGGTCGCCTTTGAAACGTTTTTCTGTTTTGACAGCCCGAAATAGATGGTTTTGAGGTCGTTTTGGTACACAACCGCAAAAATAACCATACCGAGAATCATAATTAGACGCGCAATATCAACGGCAATGTGAATGTCAACAAAGACATTTGCGGCGGAAACTCCTAAAAACAGAAAGAATAAACCGAGGTATAGAACGAGAAGGCGCGGCACGCGGCGGTTGACGAAAAACACGGTTATAGCTACGATTGCAATAAGCGCAAGCGCAAGGTCGATGATATTGTAAAGCGTAAAGCTCGTTATTGCGGTTGCCGGTGTCATTTAACATTGTGTAGTGTACCATAAACGTAACACTCCGTAAATTTACTAATTAAAATATGCAATTGCGTCCGGGTTGCTGTAAGGCGGAGCGGCGAGGGTTGTGAGGGTTGCCAAAGCGGTTGTGTTGCCTAAATCTGCAGCGGCTATTAAATAATCGACAATTTCTGTGAGCATCGGCTCGCCTACGGCGGCATCGCCGGTTATGCTGTTAGAGGATTCGTAAGCAATTATGTAATAAACCGCATCGATTTTGGCTATATTTCCGAGTTTTGCCATTGCGGTTAGCGATACAACCATTTCGGCAAGCATTTCCGCGCCGTTTGTGCCCGTCTCAATTGATATTAAATAGTATACCGCATTGATTGCGCTTTCATTACCGTTTGTCGCGCTCATAAGGATTATTTCCTTATTTTCAACAATTATATCCTCAATGTCGGCTTCCGATGCCGCGAGGTCTTCAAGGCGAATAAAGAACGGCGCAAATGTTGTTACGGGGATAACTGCAACGCCCGTGGTGACGATATTTGAAACGTTTGTTACTCCGCTGTACGCAAATGTATAAACGCCGCTTAAGAGGATTTCTACCGTCAAATTAATCGCCGTTAAGGACGAAAGGTTTTCGAATGCGAAGGACTTAATTTCAAGTTGCGAAGCGCGTGCGCTGAATGTAAGTGTTGCAACGGATACAAGCCTTTCGAACGCATATTCGCCGATAAGAGAGACGTTTGCGGGGATATCCAACGACGTTAAGAATCTTGCTTCCTGGAACGCATGCGCGCCTATTACGGTGACGCCGGAACCTAAATCGAGTGAGGTGATATGCGGCGTTAATGCTTCGGCATTTTTGAATAAATATGCAGGAATAACGGCAACTGAATCGCCGATTGTAACCGCCACGCCCGCGCTGTCCTTGCCGGCGTTTGCGAACACGCCGTTTTCGGCGGTAAAGTCGGCGGCATTTGCGGCGTTGTAGGTAAGAGATGTCAGTTTAACCGCGTTTTCGAACGCGCCGTTGCCGATGGTGACAATCCCCGCGCCGATGCCGACGGAGACAAGCCCCGTGCCGATGCTTAAGGTTTCTAAATCCGCAAGGTTTGCGAACGCGTTTTCGCCGATTTCCGTTACGGAGTCGGGTATTATCACCGAGGAAACGCTTGCAACGCCCTCAAACGCGTGCGCGCCGATTGTTTCAATCCCGCTTTCCAAATCAAGAATTCCTATTGTAACGCTGCCGCCGCCGAAGATGTATGCAGGAATTCTTTCAACCGTGCCTTCGATTGTTACAGAGCCGAACGACGTCGATTCAAATGCGGCTGAACCTGCGGTAAGGTCTTCGATAACGCTGTTTTGTATTGTTAAACTTGTGTATGTCCTGCCTACAAACGCATAGTCGTAAATTTTTGTAATGCCGTCTAAAATAATGTCGGCGGTAACATATCCGGCGCAAGCCGCAACCTCTGAGCCTTCTGTGCGGTATAAAACGCCGTCGCTTATGCTGAATAAGTCGTTAGAGCTTTCTTGAATAGTTGTTAATGCCGGCGTATACGCAAGCGCGCCGATTCCGTAATTTCTGAACTCCTCGTTGATTGAAACCGTTTCGAGGTTATCTGTGTGCGCAAACGCGAACTCGCCTAACGTTACAAGTTGCAAGGGGAAATTCACCGTTTCAATACCCGTGCCGTAGAATGCGTACGCGCCTATTTCCGTGGCGTACAGTGCATTGGTAAAACCAACGGTTTCGACCTTTGCGATATCCTTAAGTAAGTATGCGGGTATCTTAATTACGGTTTTTCCGAAATTGACAACCGCACCCGAAACAAAACTTCCCTCAAAAATCTTAGCGTTCGCGCCGCCCGTGAGAGTAGCGTCCTCCGCGTTGTAGTTAACGGTTGTAAGTGCCGTGTTATTCTTGAACGCGCCCGCGCCGATTGTTGCCGTTCTGCGGCCAATTGTAAGCGTTGTGAGGCTCGTTTGCCCCGAAAACGCGTTCGTACCGATTGTTATAACGGTGTCGGGGATTACGATTGCCGCATTCGCCGCGATATTCATAAACGCGCCCGCGCCGATTTCGGTAACGCCGCCGCCGATAACGATGTTGAACGTGCCTTTTGCGTTGGCGATAAAGTGCGACGGGATATACTCCGCAGTACTCTCAAAGGTTACTACAACGGTTCTTGTCGCAGTCGCTGCGTCGCCGCCGAAGATTGCGTTGCCGGTTACAAATCCGGTAATATGCTTCGAATAAACCGTAATTTCCTCAAGGCTTGTTAACCCGTTAAACGCATTCTGTCCGATATAGGTTAAATTCTTAGGCAATTCTATTGTAGTAATAGTTGTTTGACCGGTAAACGCGCCTGCCTCGATTGTTTCAAGATTTTCACCAAAGGTAACGGCATCGCGTAAGATTGCCACAAATTTTCCGTCCGATACAAAGCCCGTAGGAACGGTGTTTGCATTTCGGATATACAGGGTAATTCCGCCGCCCGATGCCGTTGACCCGGCATCGGTAAACGCGCCCGTGCCGCTTGTAATTTCGGGCATATCGATTGTATCGAAGTACAATTCGTTAAGATAGTGTGCGTTTTTGAACGCGCCTTGACCCATTATGGTTAAGTGTTCGGGCAACTCGGCATATTCAACGCCGCTGTTGTAGAACGCGTACGCGCCGATTTCATTAACGATATTACCCTCGGCAAAAACGACCTTTTTGAGGTTCTCGGCATTTGCGAAAAGCAAAGTGGGCACTTTCGTTATACTTGTTCCGAAAGTTACGGTAAGCTCATTGTCGACAGCGTCGGAGAAAAAGGGCGATACGAATGTCGATGCCACGCCTTCGTTGACCGTGCCGCCCGTGTATATCGTTAAATTCAAGACGTCGTAGTATAGCGAACTGATATTCGTTTGCGCAAACGCACCCTCGCCTAAGAACATTAAGTTTTGCGGCAAGGAAATTGCGGTTAAGCCCGTGCCTTGGAACGACCTTTCGCCTATGCTTGTGCAAATAGACCCGGGAGCAAACTCGAGCGCGGCAATTTCAGCCGAATCTAAGAACAGATATTTAGGAATTGCCGAAACGCTTGTTCCGATAATAACCGTAGTTTGGCTATCCGTTGCGAGGTTTTTGAAGGCCGATTCGTATGTGGACACCGTTTCTTGCGGGGCAACCGTAATGTTTTTTGCGTTGTAATGTAAGGTTTCAAGCGAAACGTTAAGGAAAGCATCTTCGCCAAGCGTCAAAAGACTTTCGGGTAGTGTGAATTCCACAATATCCGCGCTGTCCAAAACATGCTCACCCAAGTGCTTTAGTGTCGTACCGAAGTTAAACGTTACGCCGCGCGATTTTGCCAAGACATAATCGCCTACGGTATCGATGTTTGTAAAGCTCACGTCATAAGGGGTGATGTCCGCGGAAGCGGAAATTGTGTTTTCGAACGGGTATTTATCCGCCGCCGTCAAACTTACAATATTAACGGCTTGTATTGTAACGGAAGTTAAATTGTCGCTGTTTGCGAACAACTCGCCCCCGTAATTAACAACCGTTGAAGGAATGGTTAAACGGCTTATGTGCGTGCCTGCCGCCGCATGCTCGCCTATTTGTACAACCTCAAGCTCCACGTCGTTGATGTTAACCGACGGCATAATATGAACATCGTCGGGAGCCGTGCCGATAATTTTCGCCACATAAGCGCGTCTGTTCTGTGTCGCCACAGAGCCGCGCAGTAAATACTGTACGCCGTTAATTTCGGCAATGCCTTTTGCGCCGACGTTGCTGTAGTATGTTAAAAATCTTCCGTTGCCGCACGCGTTAAACACAACGCCGTTTTTATTGTATTCGGCTACGGGGTCGGCAAACGAGGTGTAAAGCACGGTAGTGGGGTCGGAATTATTAAACGAGCTTGCCGAAATAGTTTTAACCCTTTCGCTGATATAAACGCTTGCCGTGTTGTATACGTTAGTAAACGCTTGCGCGCCTATTTTATCGTTAATATAAGTGCCGCGGATTTGCGCATCACCTAAGGTATACGTCGCGCCGCGCGCAAAATTCATCGCTTTTGCGGCTGTCGCGTAGTTTTTGTTGCCTACAAGGTTCAAAACGTACAGCACACCGCCGTACTCATACAGCGCGTTAACTCCGCTTGAAACCGACTCCGCGATGCTGTAGTAAACCTCGTTGTCGCCGTTCCATGAGGGGTAAGTAATTGCGAAGTCGCCGTCCTCGGGGAACGCCGCAAACACGACCGTGCCTGCCGAGAAAAGGTTAGTACCGACCGCGGACAGCGTTTGCGGTATTGTATAAACCGCCCTTAAATCTGGGCAATTAAAGAATGCAAGGTTGCCTATCGATGTAAGAGAACCGTTGAAAGGAATTATAACCCTTTGGAGGACGGTGTTATCCGCAAACGCTTCTATTCCTATTGAAAGAAGCGAACGCGGCAAGCTTGCAGTCGTAAGTTTTGTGTTTGCAAATGCTTGTTCGCCGATAGAAGTGAGAGTTAAGCTGTAGGAAATTTCGCCCGTCTCGTCGGTTAACAGATTGATATTGCTAAGTGAAGAACCTCTGAACGCGCCGATACCGATTGTTTTCACATCGCGCGTAAGCAGATATTCGATGTCCTTTTGAACACCCTCAAACGCGTACGAGACTATAGTTTCGCCCTGAAGTACGACAGTTTTAATGCTGTCGGGAATCATATTATTCAAGCCGCCGAAAATCAACGCTAAGCCCGATTGCGCCGCTTGCCTATCCGGTACGAAAGGCAGTTCAATTCTTGTAA
>JAISKW010000195.1 GCA_031260775.1 Christensenellaceae bacterium | reverse complement strand
CATCGGCAATTTTTTTACCGTCACCGAACAAAAACTGCGAGCCTGTGACGTCAAGCCAGCATTCATCCAAGCCGAACGGCTCGATTTGGTCGGTGTAACGACCGTATATTTCGCGCGCCGCCGCGCTGTAACGCATATATTCGTTGTAATGCGGCGTAACTATTACAAGGTTCGGGCATTTTCGTTGTGCCTCCCAAACCGCTTCGGCGGTTTTAACGCCGAACGCCTTTGCGGCATCATTTTTGGCTAAAACTATGCCGTGACGGTCTTCAACACTGCCGCAAACGGCAATCCGCTTGCCTTTTAAGGACGGGTCTAAAGCGCATTCGCAGCTCGCGAAAAAGTTGTTCATATCAACATGTAATATTACCCGTTCCACTCTTGTTATTATAATCCGAATCCGTATAGTTTGTCTTATGGGTAAACGGAATTAAAATTAAGCTATGAACGCAAGGGTGAAAAGAATAGCGACTCACGGTATTATGACCGCGTTGATTCTTGTCGGGCTCTTGCTCCCCGGCTTCGGGATTGTGTCGCTTGCCGTGTTGCCGATAATTGCCGTTTGTGTAACTTCTATTACGTTGGGGATTGTTGACGGGCTGATTTCGGCATTTACTTTCGCATTAATAAGCTTTATTTCGGGGTTTATCGGGGCGACACCGTTCGCACAAGTGTTTGTAAATCCTTTAATTTCGGTGTTACCGAGGCTCTTACTCGCCCCCGTTGCGTACTTTTCGTATAAATTAATAGCTCAAAATAGCGAGAACCGTGCGCGCAAATACACCGCTTTGACGGTCGCTGGGATTCTAACTTGCGTTGTGAACACGGCGGGCGTCGTGGGTATGCTCCTTGCGTTCCATTTCGGTACAACGTTCGGCGATATTGTAATCGGCTGGGAATGGCTCACGGTATTGCTGCTAACGAATTTTGTAATCGAAGTAATTATCTGCGCAATCGTCTGCCCTCCGCTTATTTTAGCCCTGGCCTCGTTTTTGAAAAGAAATACCCATGCGCAAGATTACAAAAAATGATGTCACATTTATACTATTTAATATTATCAGTATTGAACAGTTTATCTATTATAGGTTAAAATAAATGTTATGAACCGCGTAGAATTTATTTTTAAGCTGATTGACGTTTTTGGAGACGGATATCAAAACCCGAAGAAAGTTAAGGGTGTCGAGCACGTCAACGACGTTGCCTACGGACCCGACGAAACGGGCAACAAATGCGATTTCCTCTTTAAGGGCGACACAAAGGGACAACCGCTTTTAATTAACATTCACGGAGGCGGTTTCGTTATGGGCGACAAGTATCACCGCCGATACATCTGTTCACGCTTTGCCGAGCGCGGTTGGTTCGTCATGAACGTCAACTACCGTTTTTGCCCTAAGCATCAGGTTACCGCTCAATACGAGGATATTTGGTCAATTCTGCAATACATTCCGCAAATTGCCGAAAAATACGGCGTTGACACCTCAAAAATCGTGCTGACGGGCGACTCGTCCGGCGCGTATATGTCCTCGTATGCTCTTGCTTTGCTTTCTAATCCTTCATTAAGAGAAAGGTTAGGCTTCCCCGATTTAGACGTAAAAATTTCGGGCTTTTTAGGGTTTTGCGGCCCGTACGACGTTACCGAAATGCTCACGATGAAAATTCCGTTCGGATTCGTCCGCGTTATGGCGGAGTCGGTTACGGGTATGAAACTCAAAAAGACTGCCGACGTTAAGAACTACGAGAATTTCGATATTCTGTCGGTCACGCAGTATGTAAACGACGCTTGGCCGCCGACATGCTTAATTTATTCAAAAAAGGATATATTCACTAAAGGTCAAGGTGAGTTGATGTTCAAAACGATGACGGATTTAGGCATTCCCGTAACGCAATATATATCGCAACACATTCAGGACAATCACTGCTACCACTTTAACTTTTGGGCAAAGGCGTGTAAGGAAGCTTTAACGCTTTCGTACGGATACCTCGATGCCGCTAAAGAGGGCAAACTTTTAGAGTTTATTGAAGAATCCGAAAAGGCAAGACAAGCAAAATTAAACGCAAAAGGCAAGAAAAAGGCTCAAGCGGCGGTTGCCCCTGCGGTAGCGGCTGACGACGCGACAAAAAAAGAGGACTAATTTTATGAGCGGTCAAAACGCACTTCTCGAAGCAATAAAGCAAGAAACAGCGGCGAGCGTTGCCGAAATAACCGCCGCGGCGAACGCAAAATCGTGTGTAATTATTGAAGAAGCCGAAACAAAAGCGGCTGAAATAGTAAATACTGCTAATGCAAAAGCCGAAAGAACGTCATCTGAGGCAATAACCCGTGCAAACGCCGCCGCCGCAAGCGAAATAATTAAAGCTGAACGGAAGGCCGTCGGCGACGGAATCAGCAAAGCGTTCGAACTCACTTTGTCCGCAATTAAAGCCTTGCCTACCGAAAAGTACTTAAACTACATTCTCGAGCTTTTGAAAAATGCCGAGAACGGCGAAACCGTGCTTATCGCGGATAACGATAAGGATATAATAACAAAAGACTTCATTGCCGCCGCCGCAAAAAAATACGGTATTGACATAAAATTGGGGGGATTTGCCGATATTAAAGGCGGTATTATTTTGGTAGGCGTAAAAACCGACAAAAATTTATCCCTCGAAAGCGAAATTAAGCTGTTCCGCGGCGACAACGAAAGCCGTGTTGCGGAAATTATTAAGTAATACCCGCATATAAAATGCAAAATGACCTCATAAAAGCGAATAACCAAGGATTTGTTGCGTGCATAATCGGGGCTGTCGTGAATTTGTTTTTAGGGGTCTTGAAGCTCTACATCGG
>JAISKW010000189.1 GCA_031260775.1 Christensenellaceae bacterium | reverse complement strand
AGGAGCGGGGAGGAGAGGAGCGGGGAGAAGCGGGGCGGGGAGAAGCGGGGCGGGGAGAGGGAGGAGAGGGGAGGAGCGGGGAGAGGGAATTCAAAACCTTTGGCGTGGTTGTTTTTTGTTTTAGCTTTTTGCTGATTTTGCATACGCAGTAAGCAAAATCAGCAAAATGTAAAAAAAGAAAAAACAAGAAAGTAGCGCATAGCACAAAACGCGTTAAATCGAAGAAACAGCGTTCAGACTGCCCGCTCAGCGGGCCGCCCCACGCGCAGTGGAAAAAGAAAAGCAAAACATTGCATAAAGCGCGTTAAAACAAAGAAACCGCGTTCAGAATGCCCGCTCGGCGGGCCGCCCCACGCGCAGGGGAAAAGAAAAAACCGGAAAAAGAACAACACCGGAAAAAGAAAAACAATGCAAGTCAACCCGAGTTGCAACTGTCATCAACATTAATATAAATATGAAACAATTCAAAACCGAATCGAAAAGAATCTTGGACATAATGATTAACTCCGTGTATACGCACAAGGAAATTTTCTTGCGTGAGTTAATATCCAACGCGAGCGATGCGCTCGATAAGCTGTACCTTAAAAGCCTGCGCGAAAATCTCGGGCTTACAAAAGGCGACTTCAAAATAACAATCGAAACCAACGCCGCAGCACGCACCGTGACTATTTCGGATAACGGAATCGGCATGAGCGCAAAAGCCCTTGAGGAAAACCTCGGCACTATCGCAAAAAGCGGTTCGCTCGATTTCAAAAAAGAACTCGCCGCTGAGGAGAATAAAGACGACATAAGCATCATCGGTCAGTTCGGCGTAGGGTTCTACTCCGCGTTTATGCTTGCCGAAAAGGTCGAAGTCCTCTCCAAAGAATACGGCAGCGAGGAGGCAAACGTTTGGACGTCGGACGGCGTAAACGGTTTTGAAATTGCAAAAGCCGCAAAAGATTCGTTCGGGTCACAAATAACCCTGTTTTTGAAGCCCGACAGCGAAGATAACGATTATTCGGAGTATCTCGAAAGCTATACAATCCGCGAAATTGTTAAAAAATATTCGGACTTTGTCCGCTATCCTATAGTTCTGAAAACGCTCGAAAAGCCCGAAACCGAGGACGGTAAAGTCGACGAAAACGCCAAAGCGGAAGTCAAGGAAGAAACCCTGAACTCAATGTCACCGCTTTGGAAAAAGCGCAAGCAAGATATCAGCGAGGACGATTACAACGCCTTTTATAAGGACACATTTTTCGATTACGACGCTCCCGTAGCCACCATTCACACGGTCGCCGAGGGCGCGTTGAACTACAAGGCGTTGCTGTTTATACCCTCGCACGCCCCGTACGATTACTACTCGAAGACCTACAAAAAGGGTTTGAAACTCTACACGGGCGACATCCTTATTGCCGCCGAGGCCGAGGACTTACTCCCCTCATATTTCGGATTCGTAAAGGGCATTGTCGAAACGGAAACTGACTTAAACGTTTCGCGCGAAACCGTGCAACAGAACCGCGTGCTTAATAAAATCAGCGAGAACCTTGCCAAAAAAATCAAGTCCGAGCTTGTAAATTTGCAGGAAACCGACAAAGATAAGTACGAAAAGTTCTTTGCGGCGTTCGGGCGCGGCATCAAATACGGTTTGTACGAAAGCTACGGGCAGGCGCGCGAAATGCTCGAAGAGCTCCTCATTTACAAAAGCGTTAAAGACGATAAGTACGTATCGTTCAAAGATTATATTGCCTCCGCGCAAGAAAACCAAAAGGAAATTTACTATGTTAGCGGCAAGACCGTTGACGGCGTAAAAACCCTGCCGCAGACCGAAATGCTCTTAAACAAGGGCTTAGACATTCTTCTTTTGACGGATGACGTTGACGAGTTCGCCCTTAAGCTGCTCGGCAAGTACGCCGACAAGGAGTTCAAAAACGTAGCGAGTGCCGACCTTGACGCCTCTTCGGAGGAAGTCGGTAAAAAAGACCTTTGCGCGTTTATCAAAGACTCCTTAGGCGGCGCGGTTACCGAGGTTAAGTTCACAAACGCGCTCGGCGCGCACCCCGTCGCGTTGACATCGAAAGGCGACCTTTCCGTTGAAATGGAGAAGGTTCTTTCGGCGATGCCCGACAGCGAGGCCGCCGGAAAAGCGCAAAAGGTGCTTTTAATCAACAACACGCACTCCGTTGCCACCAAACTCCAATCTCTTTACGGCAACGACAACGACGCGCTGAAGGAAGCCTCACAAACGCTTTTAACCCTTGCAAACCTTATCGAGGGCATTCCTCCCAAGTCCCCCTCCGAATTCGCTAAAACAATAGCCAAACTTTTGTAGGAGGATGTTTGATTTTGGGAGGGGGAGGAGAATACATTTCTCAGAAATGCAGATTCCTCCCCCTTTCCTCTTGCAAAGCGGATAGGAATAATAACTAAGGCTACGGTAAAACACAACGGGCACGGATATTTTGCCCGTTTTCTTTTTTCTTAGAAGGTGCGGATTCTGCAACTTCGCGCGGAATAACAATATAGTTTATAATTTTAAGAGTGGAAATTAACAATCTGCAATACGCGGATAAGAGCCCGAAAGAGATTAGGGCATTAATCCGTAATGAGAAAATTACGCACAACACAAGCGGTATGTGCGGCGGTTTTGCGCAAGCAAATCTTATCATTTTACCGAAGGACGATGCGTACGACTTTTTGGTATTCGCCGGCAGGAATCCTAAATCGTGCCCCGTTTTGGAGGTTTCGGAGGTCGGCAGCCGCGATTTACGCTACATTGCCGACGGCGCGGACATCGCAACCGACATCCCTAAATACAGGGTTTACGAAAAAGGTATAATGACCGGCGAGTACACCAATGCCGAAAAGTTTTGGCGGAAAGACCTTGTTTCATTTTTAATCGGCTGTTCTTTTTCATTCGAAACGGCACTGCTTGAAGCCGCCGTGCCAGTCCGTCATATCGAGGAGGGTCGCAACGTTCCGATGTATTTAACCAACGTCGATTGCGTACCCGCAGGGAAATTCAGCGGTAAAATGGTCGTTTCGATGCGCCCTATTCCGTACAACCTTGTCGTTAAGGCGGTGGAAATTACCGCCGGAATGCCGCGCGTACACGGTGCGCCTATCCATATCGGCGCGCCCGAGGTCATTGGGATTAAGGACATCAACAAGCCCGATTTCGGCGATTCGGTCACAATAAACCCCGGCGAAGTGCC
>JAISKW010000185.1 GCA_031260775.1 Christensenellaceae bacterium | reverse complement strand
AATCGGCAGGCTGCCAAGAAACAATTTTACATCGCGGCACACGCGTTACCGAGTGCGCTCACAGCAACGTTCACATTCTTAAGGGCGGCAAGTTCATTACCGCGCAGACCGACAACCTTATTCTCCCCGGAATTTCGCGCAAGCGTTCAATCCGCAAGTGCTATGAGCTGGGTATTCCCGTTCTTGAGGTCGCGTTCACACTTGACGAGCTTTTTGCAGCCGATGAAATTTTAATTTCCTCCGCAGGCACGCTTTGCGCCGCAGTCAAAACCATTGACGGTAAACCCGTCGGCGGAAAAGACCCCGTAACCCTCCAAAAAATTCAAACCGCGCTCTACAACGAGTATTTAGACGAAACCAAATAAGAAAAAGGCAGCAACACAAATGACTCAGCAAGAATTAACCAACCTCAACGTCTGTCAAAATCTTGACGACCTTATGAACCTTGACCCGAGGGGCTACGGCGTTTGCCGTATCTTATACGAGGGCAGCCGTGCCTACACAAAAAAACCCCTAACCCTTAATGCGGCGGAGCAAATCATAAAATATGTTAAAAAGGGCGATATCGTCTATATTTTAACGGGATTTGTCCTTTTGGAGCATAAAAAAGCCGAGATGGACGGCATTATCGGCGCGATGTTCCTCGCCCGTGCGCTCGCCGTCGCTTTGGAGGCAAAACCCGTTATCGTTTGTCCCGAGGACAATCTTGTTGCGGTGCAGAACCTTGCTTATGATATGGGTTTGCATCTTTACACCGATTTTGAAGACCTCAAAAGGGTAAGCGCGTCTATGGGCGTAATCGTCTTTACAAAGGACGTATCAAAAGCGTTGGCGCAGTCGAAGGAAATTATCAAAAACAACCCCGCGCCGTTCGTAATTTCGACCGAAGCTCCCGGCTCAAACTTTAAGGGTGTAGGACACAACGCCACGGGGCTTGAAGTAACACCGCTTGAGGCGCGCCTCGATGTGTTCTTCCAATATGTGACCGACCAAAAGATTCCGACTCTCGCAATAGGCGATTTAGGCAACGAGGTCGGTATGGGCACAATTGCCGAGCATATCAAAAAGTACATTCCTTACGCGCGTGAAGGTGCGTGCCGTTGCGGTTGCGGCGGCGGAATTCTTGCCGACACCAAAGCCGACAACATCATTACCGCCACCGTTTCGGACTGGGGCGCGTACGGCGTTTGCGCCGCGCTTGCGTTCCTAACCAAAAAATACGCGACGATGCCGAGTGCCGAGCTTGTTGAGCGCGCTATTCTGACCGCCTCACGCAGCGGAATGATTGATATGTACGGCTGGCTTATTCCCTCCGTTGACGGCTTCGATAAGGCAATCATCTGCACAATCGTCAACCTTATGGTTGAGTGCATTTCCTACGCCGACGGCTTAACCGAAAAATGCAAAACGTGGTTCGATAAAGTCATCGAACTCAAGTTTTTCGACAAAAAATAGTTCCGTTCATTATTTGAATCCGAATACAAATACATATAATACCTATCGCAAAACCTGCGGTAGGTATTATTACAACATACAATGTGCAAAATAATCCGTGAAGATATTCGTACCGCGCTTGAAAAAGACCCTGCCGCAAGAAATTCCCTTGAGGTTTATTTCACATACGGCGGCGTTAAGGCGATAATCAGGTATCGGGTTGCGCACAAGCTTTGGAACAAGGGCTGGCGGTTTCTTGCACGGCTCATAATGGCGCGCGTTAAAAACATCACCGGCATTGATATTCACCCTGCCGCCGTCATCGGACGCAAAATTTTTATCGACCACGGAATGGGCGTCGTTATCGGTGAAACCACCGAAATCGGCGACAATGTCACCCTATATCAGGGCGTAACCCTCGGCGGCACGGGCAAGGACACGGGCAAACGCCACCCCACCGTTCACGATAACGTTATGATTTCCGCCGGCGCAAAGGTCTTAGGGCCAATCGTCATAGGTGAGGGTTCGAAAATCGGCGCGGGTTCGGTTGTTCTCAAAAATGTGCCGTCACACTGCACGGTTGTCGGAGTTCCCGGTTATGTCACCAAGATGTACGGGCAAAAATTCAACGATTTCGACCAAAAACTTCCCGACCCCGTTCTTGATGAGTTCAAACGTATTGACCGCCGCCTAAACGCCGTTGAAGATTTCACCGGCGTTCAGACCTGCCGCTACTCCATTGCTAACGACGTTCAGCAATTCTTCGACCCCGACTTGCATGAGGGGGAGAATATTTAGGTGTTTTTTTGGAGGGCGTATATTGCTTTTCAGTGAAAATCATTTCTCCGCAAAAAATATTATTTCACCGGCGTAGCCGATTTCGCAGCGCAGCTACTTCACTTGTTAAAAGGAAATTTAATGAACCTCCGCTACCCACTAATCTTTGTAGCGTTCTACCATTTCGTTAATGGCAGTTTTAATTTCGTTTCGCAAACTCAACGGATATGTAACGGTAATGCATTTGCCGTACTGCAACGCCCAATAGAGGAATGTATTATAGTTTGCCGTCAGGGTTACGGAATATTCGTTCTCCGTGCCTTTGCATTTGACGATCGAAAAATCCATGCCGTACCAATCGATGATTGCGCCGATAACCGATTCGTTAACGGTAAACGAAATCCTGCCCGACTCGCCGCCGAACATATATGCATTCTCGTTCAGGTATTTTGTCCAGTCGCGGTTCTTTTGTAAAACGTTGTTATTCTGAGGAAGTATATCGATATCGCTTATTAAGTCTAAACGGAAATGCGACAGCCCCGGGTATTTATCGTAGTTGCAAACCATATAGTACCGTCCGTTTGATGCGGCGACAAAGTGCGGCGACGCGACGTACTTTGTCTCCTGTGTATGATGCATCTTTTTATCGATGCCGTATTTATTGTAATAAAAAGTGACGTTACGCTCCTGCGATAAGGCACGGTTAATCATACGCAGGTTCCAAAACATTTGATTATGATTCGAAGGCGAGACGAGAGGACTTTCAAACTCGCGGATATATTTTGCATCCGTTTGAAACGATGCGCTGCCGAGCGTCACAAGCCGTCTTATCAGCGCGCGCTTGTTTGCAAGTGAAATTATTTTTGAAGCATAAAGTCCGTCTACGAGAAAAATCAGCTCCTCGTCCTCGAAATCTCGGTTTTCCAAATAGCACCCGTTATTCTTTGAGGTAATTATGTTGTAAAGTCCGCTCTTGTTCAAGCAATCAATATTATCCGCCACAGCTCTGCGTGCGCAATCGATGTTGAACTCCTTATGTAAATAGTCTATTATTTCCTGCTGCGTTAGTTTGTGTTCTTCATCTGAGTGTTTTTCTAATACCTTAATTATGCAAATCCCGATAAGACGCTTCGATTGTTCCAATTCCATACAAATAATTTAACCTTGTTTTCAATTAATTTCAAGAGCCTTTTCTATTGCAGAGTGACGTTTTTAGAACGAATAATAATGATTATAACATTTTGTCTGCGGCAAATGCGAAATTCGCCGAATTTATAGGTAAACGAACTTAATATATAATGTATCTGTATTAATTATGAGACTATCAAAGTTAGTAGGTATAAGGACAAAGGAAAAACCGGCGGATGCGGTAATAAGAAGTCAAATTCTTCTTATGCGCGCGGGGTATATTAAGGCTGTCGCTAACGG
>JAISKW010000167.1 GCA_031260775.1 Christensenellaceae bacterium | reverse complement strand
ATTCTTGCGCCTGCCCGGCTACGATTCGCTTGCGGCGGTAAATAAACTCTAAAATGCAGACCCTCTCCCGAAATTAAAAAAAAACTACTTCTCCGTAGCGAAAGCCATATCACCGTCGGAGGTGACGTAGAGAACGATTGTGCCGCTAAGGTCGGTACGGTAAACGGTGACGTTGTTCGATTCGAGGCGTTCGAGGACTTGCCAAGAGGGGAGGTTGTTATAGGTACCTTCTTTTACGGAGATAATGCCGTACTCGGGGCGAACGACGTCAAGGAATTCTTGCGAGGTGGAGGTGTTCGAGCCGTGGTGACCTACCTTTAGAACGTCAACGTCGAAGTCCTCTTCACCGAAGAACCGGAGAAACCATTTTTCGGTTTTTATTGTGGCGTCACCGGTGAGCAAGACGCGGCGACCCGCGTAACCGAATAAAATCATAGGCGACATATCGTTGTCGTCGGTGCCCATATTGTAGCCGGGCGCGAAGAACTCAAAGGTGTAAGTGCCGTCGTCGGAGGAAAGGTCGTAAGCGAAATCCTTGTTCGCTTCGAGGTCGGTTATGATTGAACCGCCGTCAACGGCTGATTGTCGGAGGGTTTCAACGGTGGCAGTGTTGCTTTTGTGGGTGTCGGGTATGTCGTTTAGGAAAATCTGACCGATTGTGAAGTTTTTATAAATATCGTCAAAAAAGTTAATATGGTCGCTGTCAACGTGCGTGGCGAAAGCGTATTGGAAGGTCGTAATGCCCAACGCGGAGATGTAATCGACTAAGGATGCGGCGATTGTCGCGTTGCCGCTGCCCGTGCCGCTGCCGGCGTCTACTATGATGTTAATGTTTTCGCGAAGGAGGCGTATTACGATTGCATCGCCCTGCCCGACGTTGATAAAGTGAATTTCAAACCCGATTTTTTCGGCGTCTAACGACGAAACGGGCACGGAGGGCTTGGTGTTAGTTGTTTGGTCGGGCGAGGAAATATCGGTGTCGGAGTCGTCTTCGTCCGATTCGATACCGAAAATGTCGCTTAAATCATACAAAGCGGCGGACAAGCCGTCGCACGAATAAAGCAACAAACTGCTGAAGGACAGCATTGTTACAAAAAGAACAAGTAAAAATCTCTTAATTTTCATTATTTACCCAGCTTCTTACGTATACGCTTCATAAGGACAAATTGATTATCCGAATCGGACGCGGTTACGCTTGCGACAAGCGAGCGGATTGCGCGCGTTTTGTTTGCGTTTATTACGATGAGAACTACAATTGCGGCAATGCCGAGAACGCCCACGATGCTTATTACGACATAAACCCACGCATTGCTTTTTTGAATTACCAACGTGACGGGGTCGGTGCCTTTGCCGAAACGGTCAAACGCCTGAATTTTGTACGTGCCGTTTTTGGAAAGCACTATTTGGTCGTTTTTAAGCGTCGCTCTCTCGCCGTTAACAAGCACCCTATCGATACCCGAAACGTCCTTAAAGGATACCGTAACCGACGAATCCGACGTGCCGCTATCGGGTATTCCGAAAATTGAGGGCGGCTCGTTATCGATGTTCGAAATGGTGACCGTCAGGGTATCGGAGGAAATACCGGTGGAGGACACGGCGCGGAATTTGTACATTCCGTTTTGATTTATAATCCGGTTGTTGTTTGTAAGGGGCGTTTCGCTTTGGTTAGGCACCGTGATATAGACAACGGAAGCCTCTCCGCTTATGCCTTTTGCGGCGGTTTCTTTAACCTCGAGCGAGTCGGTTAGGTCTTCCATATTCGTCACCTTTTGCCCGCTTTTCCCTAAAAATTCAATGCTAAGGGTTGGTTTCGCGCTGTCGATAAACACAAAATATTTACGTACGGCGGCGGAATTCGGCTCCAAAACGAGGTATTCCGGCGCGTTGTCGCCGCTTGTGCTCACGCCGAACTCAAAGTATCCGCTGTGGATTGTGCTGAATTCGCGTATATTTTGCGTGCCGTAGGACTGCCATAAGGGGAGGGCTGAGATGTTTGCTAAGACCCATTCGCCGTCTTGTTTTTTGCATTCGAAGTAGCGGTAGACCCGCGTGATGCCGGTTTGGGGGATTTCGTTGTTCAAAACGAACTCAAACGTCGCGCTTTTTGACCAGTTTTCCTCGCCTGGCTCGGCATCCTGATACTGCCACGCAACGACTGAAACGAACGGCGCGGCGTAGGCATCGCCCTTGTTTTTGCTATTTACCGCGGCAAACACGCCGACTAAGAGCGCGACGGCAAAAATTGCCGCACACATCGTTGCTATTGATAGGTTTTTAACGAACTTTTTCATTACAGTGTTATTCCGGAGAGGACTCTTATCTCAACGGAATATTAGGGATATTTGTTTGCGTTGCTTTATGCCGCTTAAAGTAGTAGAGGTATTCGCTGTAAATCCTTTCCTTCGCGCTCTCCAAGTCCTCGACATAGGGTATGGGAATGTAGCCGGTACGGTCGGGACGGCGCAAGTCCTTGCGGTCGCGCACTATATCTCTGTCGAACAAGACGTAAAGCGACTTCTTAAAAAACTTGTTCCGTACTCCCTTTTGCAGCGAAATCGAAGCGAAATGTTCTCCGTTCGGGGTGAAAATCTCCTCCGAGCCGAAGCCGTGTTTTACCGTAAGCGCGCCGTTACTTTGCACAAAATTGATGAGCTCGGGGAACACCGTGCGCGCGGTTTTGTCGAATTCCTCAAAATTAATGCCCGTGCCGAACGCCGGTGTGCGGTTCTTTTTAGCCCTCGCCGCGGCGCAAGCTAATAACGGGGCAATCACGAAAAGCGAAAACAGAATTGCCGAGTAGCCGATATAAGCAAACTTTGAGCCTAAATCGAGCGTAAACGTATTCAATTCCAAGGGCGGCACGGCGGGGAAAACCAGCGCGGCGACCTCCTTAGGCAGCACCGTAAAGCCTAACAGATTCAATCCTAAGCCCGGCAAAAGTATTAAAACGCAGTACGCCGCAAACAGCAATATTGTAAATACCGCTATTAACGCCGGGCGTTGTGTTGATGCTTGTTCGTCTAAATTTCGCATAATTTTTATATTTGGATTATTCAATTAATCCAATAGTGTATCATTTTGTCACCCTGCGGCTTCGCGCAAAAGGACAACGCAATTATCCGCTTATTACCTTTACTGTATCGGCAATAAGCTACTTGTCATAGTCAAACAACTTAGTAGCATCCGCGGGGTTGGTTCTCGGCAACGGGTTACCCTTCGGTAGCGCATGAATTCCGCGCTTAGCAAGCGAGGACTTATGCGAACGGTCATATTTCTGCGTAAACTTACGGTGTCTTATGCCCACGATTATCAACGCGACAACCGCAATCACAAGCACGCCTCCGCCGATAAACCCTATGTACATAAGCATTGTGGCGTCTATTTCGATGTCGCCTACGCTCCCGTACGACTCCACAGGCGGCGGAGCGATTTTCAGCGAGCCGTCTACGCAAAGTATATAAGTATCCAACGACGACGTTTTGAAGTACACATACTTGCCTAACGCGTCAATTTGGTAGTCGGTAATGGGCGTTATCGTTCCGTCGGACGATAAACGGTACACGGCAAACCTCTTATAGTTGCCCGAAAGCGCGGGGTCGATTGTGCCGTCGGGCGGCTTTACTCCGTCTATTTGTCCGCTGTCTCCGGTATAGTTCTTAAACTCCGCGGGGATATTGAGGTGAAGCGTTACCTCGCCTACATTGTATGCCGCGCCAAGCTCGGTATAGGATACCTTTCTCACATATACGATATCCCTCGGTACCGATTCGGGGAAAGTTGAAAGCAACAGCGTTTGCGCGTTTACCGCAATTTCCGACGAAAGAGCGTACGTTACCGGCTCGATTGCTACCCCTTGCGGTATGCTGTCGCCCTCGATATACGTCGTGTTGTCTATATCCCTTAGGAGCATCAATTCGCACTGCTTTTTGACCTCCATAAGCTTCGTATATAAATTTGATGAGAAAATTTCTTTCTGTCTTGTATAAAGCTTTGTATAGTTGTTATAGCACGCCATTATGTTCGGGTAGTCGTCACGCGTTGTAACGTTGACCGCGTGCAATGCGACAACGGAGCGTTCGAGCGAGCGGACGGACTCCGCTTCCTTATATAATCTTGTATACTCGCTTACGAGTTTTTGGTAATAGGTTGCGTATTTGCCTTCGATTATCATATCCTGTTGCCATTTGGGGTAGCGGATTAAAACGTCGGGGCTTGTGAAATACAAGTAATGCGTTTCCATTCTCGGGAAGTCGTTCACGAGCGAGAAGTCGCTTTTCGAGTTGATTTCCTCTAAGAACGCTTGGAAGTCTTGGTTTTGACGCCTTAGCGTTTCGATACGGTCGCGGAGCGAGCGGATATTGTTTTCGAAATACTGTACCCTTGCTCCCTCAAGCCTTGCACCGAGCGATATTGCATTTTCGAACTGTTGCGCATACTGATTTAGGCGGTTTTGGTCTTCGGAGGCGAGTGTAATATCGTTAACGGTCAGCTCGAACATTGTCATAAAGAAGTACAATTCCGAGCGGTTGCCTGCCAAATCCTCAACAACAAGGTGAACGTATCCGCCCTTACCCTTGTTTATTTCCTGCTTAGCGTTTGCCGATTTCGCGCTGTTATCAACGGTGTTCGTTGAAATTATTTGCCCGTTTGCCAAGGGGAAGTTGTTGTACAACGCCCTCTTTAGGTTGACTTCGATATACGTTACCGATTGGTCGATATAGAACGTATCGGGGTCATCGATTTCAATCGTGCCGTCGTCCTTTATTTTGTTTGCGATAATGCCCGAGTTTATTACCGGCGGAACGACGTCGATACGCACCTTATAAATAATATCGGTATATTTACCCGCGCCCGAAATCGCTCTGACAATGATATCTACGAAGCCGTTATCGATATTATGGTCGAACTTTTTGAGCTCTCCGTTCCAATCGGCAAAGTTTGCGTCGTTCGTTTTACGGTATTTGTAGACCAAACCCGACGGTTGTTCGGTATTTTCGACGGCGATAAACACGCCCTCGTGGGTGTTTGTCCACGAGCCGCTTGCTATATGCGTTCCGTTCGAAAGCGAGCCGATTATTTCAAACGCCGGCGCGCCCTTATCTATACCGATAATAATAAATATCGAATACGGTGAGCCCGAGCCTTGTATCAGCTGCGCGGTTATCTTAAGCAAGTACTTGCCGTTGCCGGAAGTATAACCGAACGCCGCAAGCAGGGTATCTGTCGTAACCGGAGTAAACCCGCTGCCCGGGAGGTTCTTATCGGGATAATCGTAGTTGTAGCCGAATGACGGCAGTTCATCGCTCGCGTACGGCGCGAGGTTGTACGAATACTTTACGCCGCCGGGGATTGTATTTGTTTGTTTGATTTCCAAAAACAGCGCGCCTGCCCACCAACCGACGTTCGTGTCGTTGTGTACTACAACCGCTTCTCTCGCTTCCTCTAAAAGCGAGCCGGGGGTTGAAAGGTAGCTAAGGGCGATATTAAAGTCGGGCATTTCGGCGTCTAAGTTCAAAATCAAGCCGTTACGCGCCGCAGGGAATTCGAACAAGTTACCGGCGCGGTTGTACGCCCGGAACTTAATATACGCGCCCTTGCCCGATATTCCGTATTTTGCAAGGTTTATCAGGAACGAGCCGGTCGGTCGTCCTATATACACGGGGTCGTTTGACGGGTCGTCGTCCATTGCCGCCGCACTGTCGTCGTAGCGGAAATACAGGGTGACGCCGGGCTGTGTGCCGTCTAATACCGACGACTCACTCAACGGGTTAAGCTTAATTTCGTGCCACTCCGTTTCGGTTCCGCGCACAATGCCGAACTCAAAGTAAACGCCGCTCCCGAGCAGATTTTGGCTCGAGCGGATATTCGCAACCGCGTACGACAACCATGCAGTTTCGAGGACGTTTTGCCCGTTCGGGTTCGCATCCTGCGCGGTCAGCGTCGCTTTAGGGGTGTTGATGTCCTTGTTTATTTTTATCGTTACGGACGTAGACGATTTGAGGTCGCTCTTTGCCGTTATCTTGTAAATCCCCGATTCGACCGTATTTAGGTTATAGGAGCTGTTTGTCATAGCAAGCGGCTCGTCTATCAGAGCCGTGCGTATTTCATAGGTAATCGGCGCGTAGTTAATATCGATACCGTTGCCGGTTTCGTTTGCCTTGCCGAAGGTTCTTAAAATATTTGGTCTGTCTATCGAATAAACGTCGTAGATTACCGTACCATCATCGGTGTCGAGCGCGCCCGCGGACTTGAGCATTTTTTCAATCGGAAGCCCCGCGTCGTTTTGCAGGTACAAGCCTTTCAACGGGTCGGGAGTCGTAGTATCCACCTTTACAAGCTGCGAAATGATTGTGTCCGTGCCTCTGCCGTACACATTGTAGCCCCTAAACTCCACAAATCCGTTAAATACCGAGCCGCCCGCAACCGTGTAGCCTTTGAAGTATCCTTGTGCGGTACTCGTCAGACCCGCATTAAAATTAACCGACGTCCAATGCTCGCTGTAGACGTTGAATTCGAGCCAATCGGTCGCCTTTCCGACGGTTGAGCCCTCCGCGGGCAACAGGCGGTATTCGATACGCGCAAGGTTTAACGAGTCGCTGCTTATGCTGTTTACGCCGAAAATCGTAAAGAAAACCGGGTCGGCTGTAAAGCTTGCTCCGTTGTGTCCGGCGGAGATTTCAAGCGAAACCCCCGTTGAGTTATACGTTACTACTAATTGTCTATACTGCTGTTCGCCGTTTTGGTTTTTGGTCGGCGAAACCGACGTCGCGCCGTTTTCGTCCTTTGCTAAAGATTCAATATAAAAATAGAAGGTTTTTTGCCCCGAACTGCCCGTAGGAATCGGTATTGTCAAAAACGACGGCGTATCCGCATTCCCGGGGAGCTTGTAGCCGTTGAAATACAACGTCGCAACGGTTTCCGCGCCTAACACCCCGTTTGAGGACTCGAATAAATGCACGCGCCCTCCCGCCTGATTGACGTTGAACGTCAGCGTAATGTTGCCGGGGAGCGTTCCTACGCTGCTGCCGCTGATTAAATAACTCTTTGAGGTTGAATCCAATCCGGTATACGGCAGGTACACCTTTTCGCCGTACGAGCCGACGATATAGTAATCGTCATCGGGGTTTTTGGGGTCGTTTTCGGGGTCATAGCGGTAACTGTTCGCTCCGGTATGAACGTACGGCAGGTAGTATGCTTGCGCGTTAAACGGCGACAGCGTATCTAATATTACCGACTCCTTTTCGATTTGCACCGACACCATAATAGGCGGCGAAACCGGTGAGGACGCCAAATGCGCGGGGGTATTGCCCGTTGCGGCGTGCATTGCTCCCGATTCCAATATAAAGTAGTAATCTCCGGAGTTTTTTGCCTCATAAGTATATTTCCCGTTCACAAGGAACAACTCGCTCCCTTTTACGAACTGCGTATGCGTACTGTC
>JAISKW010000149.1 GCA_031260775.1 Christensenellaceae bacterium | reverse complement strand
ACCGCACCACTTGGGACCCTCTATTGCTACACACCCTAAGGCATCAAGTTCCCGTTGGATTGTAGTTTCTACCAATCTTGTAATATATTTTTGTTTCATGGGCTTCCTCCTATACCGCTCCATATTACACAATTACATTACATTTGTCAAACACATTCCCAGCTTTGAGGAAAATAAATTCCCATAAATGATGTGGCATAATTCCCATAAATGAGGGCTTACCATTCCCATGTTTGCGGAAATGCGAAAGGAGCGCGACAAACGCGTCACGCTCGGAATTTTTCTTCTTATCTGCTTACTCCTAACCCGTGGTCAAACCGTCCGATACGGCGCATTTATAGCGGTTACGGTGCGTTACTCTATCGGCTTAATGCTTGTGAATTTTCTGTCGTGGCTACCTTGCGTCTTGTGCCGAATATCTTCCCCTCTCTGATTAACGGTTGCAGATAATGGCTCGTTGTTGTGTATCGGAGCAAAACATCACCTATTATAAAAAAGGATTATTTAATATAATATTACTATGGGTTTTAGAGAAAAATTAGATAATTCGTTGAAAAACATCAAAGAAAAGCCGGATAAGGTGATATATTTGGCGATTGGCGTCGCAATATTCATAATACTTGCGGTCGTGACCGGCGTAAACAACGGGCAATATGACTTGGCGTTGAACAAGGCGTTGTATAATCCGAACTCGCCGCTCGGTTGGTTCTTTCAAAATTTCGGCGATTTTCCGCCGTACGTTTCGGCGCAGATTATTTTTACCATAACCTTTTTCGCCGCAGACGGCATCAAGCCTATTGCGAAAGGCGGCAAAAAAGCTATACTTGCGGCGCGCATAATTTCAGCCGCTTTGGTGTACGTCGGGTATTTTGTAATGCTCCGTATGTGGCTGCTCAGCAACCTCGCCCCCGATTTGGGCAGTGGTGTTAAGTACGGAATCGCGCTTGCCGTCGCCGCGCCCCTCGCCGCCGCGACCTTGTTCTTCGCTTCGAAAATCGACAAGGGTTTAATGAAAAAGCTCTTGCCGTTCGCGCTCTTTTTATTAATCGTTTTCGCGGTTACGAACGGGCCGATACATTTACTTAAAGAGATTTGGCTTCGTCAACGCTTCCGCACTATGACGCCCGAAAACGGCAGCTTTGCCGGGATTTTGGCGGCGTACGACACGCACAATTTCGAGGGTTTTACCCCGTGGTACATACCGAATTTGTTGGTTAAAAACCCGTTAAGAACGCTCGGGTATACTGAATCGGTATTGGGCATCGACCACGATGCGTTCAAATCGTTCCCGTCGGGGCACACCTCGGGCGCGGCAATGACAATGGCATTGTTCTTTATTCCGTACCTGTTTAAGGACAACGAAAAGGTGCAAAAGAACAAGGTTTGGTTCTACGCGGTGCCGATAGCTTACACCTGCCTTGTTGCGGTTTTCCGCATAGTTTACGGCGCGCATTTCTTGTCGGACGTGACTTTCGGAGGGTTTATTTCCATACTGCTTGTAGTTATTGCAAAACGTATATTCATACGGCTTCGCGAGAAAATTATTGCGGAAGATAATGCGGACGAGGCTCCCGTAAATACGGGTTCGGGTGCCGAAACAAAGAAATAGGAGAAACTATTAAAGCAAAAGATTCTAAAGAACAATGGTATAAATTAGACGCTTCGGCAATGATTTACCCGATATCTACAACGGTTGCCACGCAAAGTCTTTACCGTCTTTCGGCGTATATTTCTTCTCCCGTTGACGGAGAGCGGTTGGAGGAGGCACTCAATAAAGCGTTAGAGAAATTCAAGTGCTTTAAGGTGGAGCTAAGGGGCGGATTCTTTAGATATTATTTTGATTTCAACCCTCTTAAAGCGCAGGTCAAGCGCGACAACGGCTGCACGCTTACAAAAATAGATTTTTTAGCGAATCGGCGGTATCCGTTCCGCGTGACGTATTACGACAATAAAATATTCCTCGATATGTTCCACGGACTGACCGACGGCGCAGGCGCGTTGCGGTTTTTGCGCGAAATCCTTAAAATTTATCTGTCTTTTGGCGGGGTTTACTCCGATGAAACGGTTGAAACGTCTCCGTATTGCGACGAGTTTTTGAGGCTTTCGGAGGGTAAAAAAATCGAAAGAACCGCCGTAAAGAAAATGACGGGGGCGAACGCGTTTGCGGTAAAAGGCAAGCAATATCACTCGCCGGGGTACGGAAATATTCAATTTATTGTCGATTCGAACGCGCTAAAGCTTGCGGCGAAAGCGCACCAAACAGGTATGACGGCGTATTTGGCGACACTTGCGGCGTTTTCTATGATTAACCGCGCGAAAATAAACGGGAGTTTTGAACAAAAAGAAAAGCTCTCGCTTGCAATCCCGGTTGATTTGCGACGCAAATTTAACAGCGACACCTTGGCGAATTTTACAACGATTATCCGCGCCGACATCGACAAAAACACGCTTTTCGAGGAGGCTTTTTCGAAAATTCAAGAGCAAATCAACGCCGAAACCGAAAAGGACGGGCTGATGACCCGAATCGTATTAAGCTCGTTACTCGTGAAAAACCCGTTAATCCGC
>JAISKW010000146.1 GCA_031260775.1 Christensenellaceae bacterium | reverse complement strand
AGGAGTTTATCGTCAATTTTAGAAACGAAAAAGCGTTTGAGTTCCAATGAGCGTTAGTATGCTATGTCGATATTACTTAAAATGTAAGCGATAATTTTCGGGTCGCGCGCTTCGAGATTGTGCGGTATCGGTATTGCTACGTTTTGCATCGAAACACGGTTCATAATTACATCCTTATCAGTGAACAAGCGGATATACGGCGTAACGTTGTCGTATCCCGTTGCGATTTGCGAATCGTAATCGACAAACAAATCGTTGAGTAAAATCAGCTCGTTGTTGAAAATTAAGAGTCTGTCCAAAAACGATTTCGAAAGCGGTGAATCGGCTTTGAATACGAGGTCAGATGCGAAATCCGTAACCTTATCCAAAACGTCACCGTACTTGAACGAATCGGAGAAAAGGTAACCTAATAAAACACCGCCGATATTTCCTACCGCCGATATTGCCGTTTCGACAGTCTCGGGAGCAACAATCAAGGCGAACAAGCCGCCGATAAGACCTACCGTTTTAAGATACGGCACGGCTTGAAGCGCGGTGAACGCAACGTCCGCAATGCCTAAATATGTGCCGAGGTCGGGGAGTCCCAATTCGGAAAAATCAGGGAAAAGCGAGGTGACGGCGGTTAAAACGACGGCGTAAATGAATTCGTCGTCCGCATCACCCGCGGAGGCAATAAGGTCGTTTATGGCATCGGCTCTTTTTTCACCGAGTACCGAGGTCAGCAACGTCAAGTAATCGGCGTAGTTATCGGCGGGGCTATCGAACTCGAAAAGCGAGCGCAATCCTTTAACCGTAAAACCGAATTGCTTTTTCACCTCCGACTCGTGACCGTGTAATAAGGCGAGCAGAGCCTCGGGGCTTTCGGCAATGCGGGCGTTTTCCTCGGGAAAGAACGCTTTATTCGCAAGCTTTGCAAAGGAAATTAAGCCTTTCCAAAACGACATATCGGTTATGCCGGCAACGGCGTAAATTCTGAGATTAGGGTTTAGCGCAACCGCAGCGTTCCAGCCGTTTTTCATTGTTTCGGCAAGGACGGGGTCGGAAATATCGCCGTACGCGCCCTCGTGCATACTGTCAAGGTTTGCCATTTCGAGGTTAATTCCTAAGCCCTCGAGCCCCTCCGCGCCGAGCGCATCGATAACGCTTACAAGCACCGCAAGCGACTTTGAGCCGTTGTACGGCGAGCCTAAGCTGAATACCTTTGCGACATTATACGGGTGGTTCGAAGCATAAAGAACGTTGGTGTTGCCGCCGCGGCTGTGCCCGATTAGGTTTACAACGGGGTTTACTCCGCCGTTAATTTGCTTAATATCGTATAAAACAAGGTCAACTATGTAGGCGAACTCGTAATAGGAAACCATATGCGTATCGTTGGGGTAAAAGCTCTCCCAAATAATAACTATGTGCTTGCCGGCACTTCCGGCATCAAGCCGCTGAATGCTCCGCGAACGCCCCTCCGCATCGTCGCCGACAACGTATCCGGTTGTTTCAAGGGGGCGCAATTCGAAGTTATATTTTGTTGAGTTTACAGCGGTTTCGCCGTAGCTTTTTGCCCAATACACCTCTACGTTACCCGGCTCAGCCGCGCGAATTTGCTCAACCACCGAAGCCTCGTCGTAGGCGAGTTTCTCGAGGTCGTTTGTCCAATGCGACGCTTCGCCTCCCATACCGTGGGTGATTACCGTAACCGTCGGACGGGTTGCAACAACGGAGTTATTACTGATAGCGGTTTTCAGAGCCGCGGATGTGCGCGAACCGCCGTCACGCCCCGTGTAATATGTAATAACTGTTGCGTCATCCGCAACCGAGGTTTTCGGATTTAATACAAGCGTTGCCGCTATAAAAACAAAAAACAGCAAAGCGATTAAGCTTGCCGTCCCGATTAAACGATAATTTTTTCTCATCATTATATTATTTTCCCCTTAAGAACAATATCTTCAGACACATATATGATAATACACTTTTGATACACAATAAATGCCATTATATCCATCCGAAAAAAGGGCGCACATTTATATCGGCTTATCAAGGGGGCGGGGATTGTTTTTTACTGAAAAGCATTTCCCTCTCCCCGCATAAAAAACACCTATGAATGCGAGAAATGTACTTGCTTAGCGACTTCAGCGAAAGCGATGTCCTTTCGTTCGTTGAAGATTTTCTTGTTTTGCTCGAAAAGGTTGTTCCCGTTGGTATCGATAGAAACTATTAAGGGTCCGAATTCTTTTACGCGCATAATCCAAAACGCCTCGGGCATACCGAAGTCCTCCCACTCAACGCCCTCAACTTCCTCAACCTCGCAAGCGGCGGTGACGGCGCAGCCGCCGGGAAATACGCAATGCAACGCTTTATTCTCAAGACAGCCTTGCGCGGTTTTAACGCCCATACCTCCCTTGCCTATAACGAGCTTTGTGCCGGTTTTTTCAATAAACTCTTTTTCGTTGCTCTCCATACGGCGCGAGGTCGTAGGCCCTATTGAAATCATCGTGTGAACGCCGTTTTCGCTTTTAATAATCGGGCCGGCGTGCAAAATTGCACCGCCTTTCAGGTCGAAATCGGGGAAACGGTTGCCCTCAACTACGCGGCGGTGTCCGTCGTCACGGCAAGTTACTAAGTGCCCCGTCAGATATATTACATCACCGATTTTTAAGTCCGTAATGTCTTCCGATTTTATCGGAGTAGTGATTATTTTTTTCATGGTGTTATTATAAAATAAGTTTTAGGAAAGGATAAGTTTGTTTATAATTTCCGAAACAATCCTCCATTCGTCGCGCTTTTGGAAGTAGTAATTCATACCCTTTTCGGTAATTTTGTAATACTTCCGGCGTGCGTTGCTGCCGCTTTTTGCCGCATCCTCCGTTTCGGGAATTAAATCCTCACCCCAATATGACGAAATAAGTGCGGCGGCTTCGAGGC
>JAISKW010000059.1 GCA_031260775.1 Christensenellaceae bacterium | reverse complement strand
GAATTGCTATCGGAAGCGGCTCGGATATCGCAATCGAAAGCGCGGGTATTGCGCTTATCCGAAACGACCTCTCGGGCGTTTTATCGGCACTTACGCTTAGCAAAAAGGTTTTGTTAAATATCAAAGAAAACCTCTTTTGGGCATTCGCTTATAACGTAATCGGTATCCCAATAGCGTGCGGACTGCTCTATCCGTTCACGGGAACGCTGCTTAACCCTATGCTCGCCGCCGCCGCAATGTCGTTTTCGTCAATCTCCGTTTTACTAAACGCCTTGCGTTTAAGATTGTCAAAAATCGCAGATTCCAAAAACAACTTCCACGGTGACGGGGTTGAAAGTCATTCTTAAAAATTCGGCAGTTTCTTATGTAATCGTTTTGCCGTGCTCCTCTTTTATTTGTCGTTATTTTTCATAGTGCCGTGCGACGGGCGCAGTATTCCCCTCACCGCAACACCATACTTTAATCGGGCGCGTATTTTTGGTAAAATAAGGGTGGTATGAGCGAAATAAACGGCAGAGATATTGAAGAAATTATTGAGGAAATGACGCCTATAGAGAAGGCATTATTGCTTTCGGGGCGGGATTTTTGGTTCACAAGGGGCATTAAGAAGTTCGGCATTAAGCCGTATATGATGACGGACGGCCCTCACGGGATAAGGAAACAGTCGCAGGAGAAAGGCGCGGAGCTGAACGAAAGCGTGCCGGCAACCTGCTTTCCTCCGGCGTGTACAATGGCGTCAACGTGGGATACCGCTCTTATCGAGGAAACCGGCGCGAGAATAGGCGCGGAGGCGAAAGCCGAACACGTAAGCGTGGTTCTCGGCCCCGGAGCGAATATAAAAAGACACCCGTCGGGGGGCAGAAACTTCGAATACCTCTCCGAGGACCCGCTTTTGAGCGGAGAGTGCGCGGCGGCGTTGATAAGAGGGATTCAGTCGCAGGGCGTGGGCGCGTGCGTAAAACACTTCGCGTTTAATAATCAGGAAACCGGGAGAATGCATATAAGCGCGGTAGTGGACGAAAGGGCAATGCGCGAAATCTATTTGGCATCGTTTGAAACCGCCGTGAAAAAGGGCAAACCGCGGACAATGATGTGCGCATATAACAAGGTGAACGGTACGTTCTGCTGCGAGAGCAGTGATATTTTAACCGATATACTTCGCAATCAATGGGGCTATGAGGGGTATGTGATGTCCGATTGGGGAGCCTCTAACGACCGAACCAAAGGCGTACCGGCAGGGTTAGAGCTTGAAATGCCCGGCGGTAGCGCGCAGCAAGTTTACAAAATCGCGGAGGCGGTTGAAAGCGGAAAAATTTCAAGAGAGGAAATAGATACCGCCGCACGCCGTATGCTTACGGTTTACTCGCAAATCGAAAGATATACCGATGGCAAAATATATTCGTACGACAAAGCGGAGCACCATAATTTTTCGGTAAAGGCGGCGACGGAGGGCGCGGTACTGCTAAAAAATGACGGGCAACTGCCGCTTGAAAAGGACGAAAAGATTGTAGTTATCGGGGAGTTATTCGAAATTCCGCGCTATCAGGGCAACGGCAGTTCGCTTATTAAATCTCATATCGTCGTAACGCCGAAGGAAGCTTTCGACGCACGAAAAGCAAATTATACTTACGCAAAGGGTTATTCGGTTGAAACGGACAAGCCGAGTTCAGCATTGGAAGCCGCGGCGGTCGCCGCCGTAAACGCCGCAAAAGGCGCGAAGGTGTTGTATTTTATCGGGCTAACAAAGTTTTACGAGAGCGAGGGGTTCGACAGAGAGCATATTAATTTACCGAAGAATCAGCTTGAGACCTTGTCAAAAGTCCTTGAAACGGGCGCGGAAGTGACGGTGCTTTTGTACGGCGGCGCGCCTGTCGCAATGCCGTTTGCGGACAAAGCAAAAGCGATATTCAATATGTATCTGCCCGGGCAGGGCGTGGGCGAGGCGGCGTATAAACTGATTTACGGCGGAGTCAACCCGAGCGGTAAGCTTGCCGAAACCTATCCGCTTGCGATTGAGGACGTGCCGAGCGCGCCGTACTTCCCGATGTCCTACCCCACGGTTGAGTACCGCGAGAGCATTTTTGTCGGGTACCGCTACTTTGCAAGCGCGAAAAAACCGGTTCTTTTCCCGTTCGGATACGGGCTTTCGTACACAAAATTCGAATATTCGGATTTGTCACTCGAAAGCGCGGACGGTACGGTGACGGCTTCGTTTACGTTAAAAAACGTCGGAAAGGTTGCCGGCAAGGAGATTGTTCAGTTATATGCCGGTCAACGCGCGCCGAAGGTTTTCAAAGCGGCATACGAGCTAAAGGCCTTTGAAAAGGTCGCGTTGGAGGCGGGCGAAGAAAAGCGCGTTACGCTGACAATTGCAAATGACTCGCTAAAATACTACGACGTTAGCCTAAAGAGGTATGTTGTTGAAAACGGCGTCTATAATATATTTGTCGGCGCGTCGTCGGAGGATTTGTATCTGACGGGCGAGGTTGAAATTGCGGACGGTGAGGACGTCGTTTCGCCGTACGACAACGGGAAAATTGCGGATTATCTGTCCTTAAACGGAACGTTTTCGGACGAAGGATTTAAGGAAGTCCTTAAAAACGAAATTCCTCCGCGCGATTATGTCAAATTCCCGTTTGACCGCGAAACCGCACTTAGGGAAACCAAAACACGGCTTTTAGGACGCATAATTCTGAAAGTGTTAGCTGTCGGTATCAAGCTTGTAATACGCGATAAAAGCGAAAACGGCGAGCTTATGCGCGACTTTATGCGCCATCTTATGGTCGATACGCCGTTAGCCGCATCGGCGTTTACGTCGGGAGGAACGCTGCCCGAAGCCGCCGCCGAGGGGCTTATTTTGCTCCTTAACGGCAAGCGTATGAAAGGCATAAGCAAGATTTTGAAGGGTATGAACGCCGAAAGGAAAATGAACGCGAATTTGAAAAAACAAGAGAATTTCGAACGCCCCGTATAGTAATGGATATCGAAAGAATCAACGAGCTGACCGCTCTCTTAAACTATTATGCCGACCTTTACTACCGCGGCGAAGAAATAGCCGTTTCGGATGCCGAGTACGACGCGCTTTACGACGAGTTGCGCGCGCTTGAGGAGAAAACCGGAATCAAATTAGAGAACTCCCCCGTTTCGCGCGTCGGCGACAAGCCGAACGGGAATTTCGCAAAATTCACGCATTTAACGCGGCTTTTTTCGTTGGATAAGTGCAAAACCGAGGAGGAAATCCGCGGATTTATTGCCAAGGTTAAAAAGGAAACGCCGAACGCAAGCTTCGTTACGGAGTATAAATTCGACGGTTTAACGCTATCCTTGACCTATATCGACGGCAAATTGGACACCGCCGCCACGCGCGGCAACGGGCATATAGGCGAAAACGTCACCAACCAAGCAGAGTTTGTCCGCGGCGTGCCTAAAACTATACCGTGTAAAGACACGGTTGAGGTGCGCGGCGAGGTGATTTTGAAGCTTTCGCAGCTTGCAAAATACAACGAAACGGCGGCAAAGCCCCTCAAAAACGCCCGAAACGGCGCGGCAGGGGCAATCCGTAACCTCAATTTAGACGAGGTTAAAAAGCGCGCGCCCGACTTTATTGCCTACGATTTAGGTTTGGGAGGCGAGGAACTTTCGCAAGCGCAAACGCGTGAGTTTTTAATTAAAAATAAGTTCCGAATAAGCGATAAATTCATAGTTGCAAGGGATTCCGACGCTATTATCGATGCGCTTCGCAAAATCGAAGAGAACCGAAACGCGCTTGATTTCGACATCGACGGCGCGGTTATAAAGGTCAACGAAAAGGACATTCGCGAGCAGTTGGGGTTCACCGAAAAGTTCCCCAAGTGGGCTATGGCGTACAAATTCAAGCCTCTCGAGGTCACGGCAACGGTAATCGGGGTGGAGTGGAACACCGCAAGAACCGGGCGCATTACCCCTACCGCCGTTTTAGAGCCGGTTAATATCGGCGGCACAACCGTTTCTCGCGCAACCCTTAATAACGTGACCGACTACACCAAAAAGGGAATTAAAATTAATTCGCGCGTGCTTTTACGGAGAAGTAACGACGTAATTCCCGAAATTTTGGGCGCAATCGAAGTGCCTCTTGCCCCTTCCGCTGTCACTTCGGGAACGGAAGGCGACTTGTTCGGGTTTGAATACTGCTTGCAAAGCGACGGGAAAGAAGCCGTAACGCCTCGGCAGAGCGGCGAAAAGGCAATCGAAATGCCGGCAGTTTGCCCCTCGTGCGGCGCGCCGACTTTCTTTGACGGCACGAACATTTTTTGCACCGCTCCCGAAAGCTGTAAGGGCGCGGTAATTGCAAAGCTCGTCCACTTTGCAAGCCGCGACGCTATGAATATCGAGGGCTTTTCCGAAAAAACAGCCGCCGCCTTTTACGAGGTGTTAAACGTACGAACCTTTGCCGATATCTATAATTTAACTGCTGCACAATTGCGCACAATCGAAGGGTTTAAGGACTTAAAAACCGACAATCTTTTAAGCGGAATAACCAAGTCAAAAAAAGTTGAACTGTTTTCGTTTATATTCGCTTTGGGTATCCCGAATGTGGGCATAAGGAGCGCAAAAGACCTTGCACGGAAATACAAAACGCTTGAGAATCTATCCGCCGCCGAAGCGGAGGACGTCTTAAAAATCGACGGTATGGGCGAAATTATCTCGAAAGGCGTTTACGAATATTTTAGAAACGCGAAAAATTCCGAGGTAATCTTCGCGTTAAAAAACGCGGGGCTTGACATAAGAGAGGTCAAAACCGAGGTTCAAACCGGCTTGCCTCTCACCGGGCGGGTGGTTGTAGTAACGGGAGTTCTACCCACGCTTAAGCGCGCCGAGGCGCACGCAATAATCGAAAAAAACGGCGGCGAGGTCGCGACAAGCGTCAATACAAAGGTCAATCTTGTGGTTGCCGGCGAGGACGCAGGCAGCAAATTAACAAAAGCGCAAGAGCTGAAAATCGAAATAATTTCCGAAGCCGAGTTGCTTTTAACGGTCGAAAACGGGTGACCGTCGGGGGCGGATATTTTGCGCAGAACGACAACTTGCGATGCTCAACAAGCAACTATTTCCGATACGCATTAACGTTAAACAGCAGCAGGACGGGGAAAATCTCAAGACGCCCGAGCAACATATCGAACGAAAGCACGACCTTAGAAAACAGCGGCAACTCGAGCGGCGCGGCAAAAAACGGGCTGTTTGTATTGTTCATAGCTCCGGTCACATAAGTGAGTTTTTGGAACGCGTTCTCAAAATCGCCGCCGACCGACACAAGTACAAACGAAATTCCGATGATGATAAAATACAGCGCGAAGTAGCTCCACGAGGAATGCACGGCATTTTCGGACAGCACCTCGCCGTTGAGTCTAACCGTGTAAACGCCGTTGGGAGTGAGTGCCTTGTTAATATCGCGCTTCAAAGACTTCGCAAGGACGAGAACTCTTGCAAGCTTAAGCCCGCCCGCCGTCGAGCCTACGCAGCCGCCGAAAAACGACATAACGAACAACAGAATAACGGCAAACGAGCTCCATTTTTCAATGTCGACCGCATCGAAACCGGTTGAGGATTGATTAAGCGCGGTTGCGACAAAGGAGTTCAAAACCGTTTCGCCGAACGTGGAATACGCCCGGGCCACAAGGTTTGCAGCCGTAACGGCTATGAGCGAAAAGGCAATGATAATTACAAATAAGCGCAGCTCCTCATTCTTAACGGCGTCTTTAATTTTGCCGATGCACAGCAAATAAAACAGAGTGAAGTTCGTAGCGGCCAGCAGCGCGAATACGCCGACAAGGGCGTTCGAGTATGAATTTGCCGTGATTAAAGGCACTATCCCCGTGTATCCCGAGGTCGAAATTGTCGTAAGCGCAATGACGAGAGAGCCGAAAGCCGAAGTTCGCGAAGTGAGCAAAAGAAGGAATAAAAGGGCGGTAAGCGCGCCGTAAATAATAAAAATTATCCGCACATTGTAGCGCAACTTGCCCGTTTCTTTGCCGAAATCGGGAGCCGAACCCTCGGCTTTAAGGAACCTTATTGATACCTTTTCGGTTTTCGGCAGAATGACCGTTATAAGAGAAAGAACGCCTATGCCGCCGAACCATTGCAAAAGCGCGTAGTACAGCGTAAGGGTAATATCGACGGGCTTTTCGAGAGAGGTCAGAACGGTGCCGGTCGTTGTGAGCATCGAAATTACGTCGCAAAACGAGGCGAGGTAGTTTTTGTAATATCCCCCGATAAAAAGAGGGAGCGCGGCGAAAAGCCCTAAAAGAAGCCACGAAAACCCCACCGACAGAAACCCGGTTTTGGCGTTGACGGAGGCGGCTTCGGAGCGTGCTTTGGCGCGAATCTCACCGCCCTTTGCAAGGCGGATAATAAACGGAAGTGAGAGAGCTATCAGTGCGGCTTGCGCCGAAACAAAGCCCGCACCCGCGAGCGTTTGCCCGTACGAAAACGCCGTTATCATAGGGGGAATCATAAGAGCCGCCAACGCAAGCGTTAAACGCGACAGCATACTCCCGGCAGCCTTCCAGTCCACAGCTTAATTATATGTTTATTATCACCCAAAAGAAAAGTTTTATTTTACGTGGAAGCGGACGGCGGCATTGTCGTTTCGCGCGGGAGGGGCAGAATCCGTTTTACGAGTTATGAAGAAATGAAATAATCCCTTTTGCGAGCGTTTCGGCAATCAGTTGACGGTGCGCCTCGGTGTTCAAAAGTTTGTCGTCGTCGGGGTTGGACATAAAGCCGCATTCGACGAGCGCGGAGGGGTACGGCGAGCAGTTAAGCATATAAAAATCCCCCGTCAAGCATCCGTGCGACTTGTTCAAAAGCGGCTGATTCAGTTCGGAATTAAGGTTCGTTTGCAGTGTCTTTGCAAGTCTTTCGCCCGCGGCATCGTCCTTGTCGTAAAAAGCTTGTGCTCCGCGTTTTGTTTTGTCGGGGAATCTGTTGCAATGAACCGAAAGCACAAGCGACGGCTTTGCGTTCATTATGATTTGCTTACGCGCTTGCATATCCAAACGCTTATAGCCTTTTTGCGAGTCGTCAATGAGGGAGTTTTTGTCGGTTCGGGTGAGTACGACCGCAATACCGTTCCGCAAGAGAATTTTCTCAAGCCTGAGGCAAATATCGAGGTTGATTACCGCCTCTCCTACCTTGCTGTTAATGCCCACAACCCCCGGGTCCTTGCCGCCGTGCCCCGCGTCTAAAACGACGGTGAATTCCGCCGCCGGTGTGTGCGCGGCAACGGCATCCGCCACGGGTTTTGCAAAAATCGCGGCAATTATGCCCAAAAGCAGCGCGCATGCCGCAAATATCGCAACGCCTCTTTTTACAACCAAAAGCTTCACTTTATAAACTTATTCAAACCGCTTGCACGGAATGACAACATTTATAATTTTAAGATAAGCCCTGTTAATAATATAATAATGTGGGTAACTATTGCCGCGGTAATATGTTAAAATAAAAGCGTTGTTGCACCTAAGGAACATCTCAAAAACCTTCAATCCCGGTAAAAAGAACGAGTACAAGGCTCTGAAGGGTGTCAATTTGTCGTTCGAAGACAAAGGGTTTGTCTTTATTGTCGGCAAAAGCGGCAGCGGCAAGTCCACACTCCTGAACATCATCGGTATGCTTGCACCTCCCGATGCGGACGGTTTCTTAGAGGTCAACGGCAAAACTACCTTTAATACGCTCGAGCAAGACTCTTACCGTAACACCTACATAGGCATTATTTTCCAAGAATTTAACCTATTAGACGGCTTTACCGTGCGCGAAAACATCGCACTCGGGCGTGAAATCAGCCGCGCTACCCTCTCGGAGGACGAGCTGAAAAGCGTGCTTGCCGAGGTTAAGCTCGAGGACTTAGAGGACCGCGACATCGGCGAACTGTCGGGCGGTCAAAAACAGCGCGTGGCAATCGCAAGGACGCTCGTTAAAAATCCGCAAATTGTGTTAGCCGACGAACCGACCGGCAACTTAGACAAGAAAAACGCAAAAATTATTTTCGATATTCTGCAAGAGCTTGCAAAAACCAAGCTTGTAATCGTAATCACGCACGATATGGAGTGCGCGGAGGAGTACGCCGAGCGCGTCATCCGCGTGCAGGACGGCGAAATTGTCGCCGACGGCTACCGCGACCCGTTCTATTCCGAAGATACCGTTTTCGAAGCCTCCCGTGTGTTAATTTCCAAAAACTCCGCGCCGACGGAGGAATTCGCCGCCTGCGTTTCGCAAAGAGGCGCGAGGCAGGTCGTTTTTTCGGAAAGGGAAAAATTCCGCCCGAAAACGGAAATTAAACGGGAAATAGATTTGTGCGAAAGCGAGGACTTCGACCCGTCGGTGTTGACTCTGCAAGAGAGGACGGAGGACGACGGAAAGGAGTATTTATCCCCGAATACTTACGTCAACGGAGCCTCCGCTTCGGGGAATTCCGCGGAAGGGTTTGTCGCGACAAAAACCGTTTTGCCGAATAAAACTATAGTTAAACTTGCCTTTTTCAAGATAAAGGCTTCAAAAACGAAGTTTGCGGTATCCCTAATCCTTATTATTTTATCAATCGCGCTGTTCGGCGCGGCGTCGTTATTAGGCTCGTATAAGTATTCGGAGGTATCAACGGATATGTTCGCAAAGTATCAAGAAAGAGGCTTTTTGATTCAAGAAGCCGTGCCTGTAGGGCCTTTCGGATTCTTGTCGCGCACTTCGGTAAAATTGGATGAGGCGGACGTGCAAAAAACCGTAGGCAGCGATATTAAGCTCGAACCGTTTTACGACTTAAACGGTTTGGTTTTCCGCTTTAACGAAATAAGCGCGCCTAAGACTCAAAGCGGCTCGATTAAGGAAAACTCGCAGCTAAGATTTTTAGGACTTTACGAAACGGACTCGAAGGAAGGTCTTATAAATTACGGACAAGGAGCAGGATATACGTTGCTTTCGGGAGTATTCCCCGCAAAGGCGGAGCGGCGCGAGGTGGTTACGGCGAACGGCTCGATTTGGGCTATGCCGGTCTGTATTACCGACTATACGGCTTATTTGATTGCAAATTACGGCGCGTACGACGCGGATGACAATAGCTTGTTGCGCCCGGTTAACAGTAGTGAGCCCTTGGACGACTACATAAAAAAAATGACCGGCAAGACGGTCAAATTAGGTTTTAACCGCTCGATGCCCGCCGAAATTTTGTATATAAGCGGGATTATCGATACCGACTACGAAACCCTTTTGCCTTATATCGAAATGCCGTTGGACGTTTCTTGGAGTTTGACCTCGCTGACGAATATCGAAGGCTACTATCTTGCGGGCGGACGTACACGCAACGAGGGCTACTATGCCGCGCTTTACGGTCAAGTAGGAACGCACAATTTAATAGGCGACTTCGGCGTTGCCCGCTACGATGATGAAATTTTTATTACCGAATCATATATTAAAGAAGCGATTGAGATAAAAACCGCCGAAATTGTCGCTCTGACGGGCAGCACAAGCAAAGCTCCCTTTATAAAATATTCCTCGTACAAGGACGAAAACGAGCCGCTCAAGGACGATGAAATATTCATATCGATAGCCGCGTTCGGGCGGTTTATGAACAGCTCCGCCGACCAGTTTGACCCTAAGGAAACATACTACCTTGAGTTCGGACGGCAGGATTTTTGGACGCGCGACGGGACGTTGTTTACCCCTTCGAAAAAATACAAGGTCGCGGGTATCCTGTTGAACGACTACGGCACGATGCCGCACGATGTGGATAATGCCGGAAACGCATGGGGAGTAATCTTGTCCGTTCACGAATATGAGTCGCTTCGGGCTACCGAATTCACGCCTTTCTCATACCATATCGCGCTTCCTAAGGCGGTAAAAGACCAAGCGAAGCTCGTGAACAGGTTGGATGCGAAGAATTATTATTACCGCAGCGATATGGGTATGCCGGTGTTCAGAATTTATAATAATCTTTCGATTTTCAACAATATATTCTCAATAATTTCGGGGTTCATCGCGGTAATCGGTATGCTGTTTATATGCGATTTTATGATGAGCAACATTTCGGACAGGCAAGCGGAAATCGGAATTTTGCGCGCAATGGGGGTAAGAGGCAGCGACATTTCCAAAACCTTTATTCTGCAGGCATCGGCTGTTTTCGTAGTTTCAAGCGTGGTAATTTGCATTTTAATAGCAGTGGCGGCCTCGTTTTTCGGGCCGTTCTTTGAAAGCTACAATGTGAACGAGGAGCGGACGCAGCTTGTAAAGTTGTTCCCGTCCGTGTCGAACTCGCCGCTGCCATACATTTATGCCGAGACAATTACCTTCGGAATGCTTGCGTTTGCAACGCTGTTCCCCACAATAAAACTCAGCCGAATGCAGCCGATTGACTGTATTAAAGGCTCAAAAACCTAATACTAAGACGGGGGCAACTGCACTATGGAAGGAGATAGATTAACAAAAATATTTGAATTGCAGAAAATGTTGGACGGCGACATTTGCGGCAAGAGGAATGTCGAAAAAACAAGGGAAGAATGGGTAAAAGCCGAGCTTCTCGCGCTTTTTTCGGAGTTAAACGAGGTTTTAAGCGAGGTAAATTTCAAGTGGTGGAAGAATCCTAAGGAAGTTAATTGGGATAATGTAAAGGATGAAATTATCGACGTTTTGCATTTTTTAGTAAGTTTATCGCTCAAAACGGGTATGGACGAGAGCGAGTTTTTCGCCCGGTACGAAAAGAAAAACGAGGTAAACTTTGCAAGACAAAGAGATATAGAGGGCTACAAGCCGGAGAAATTATGAACGTATTAATAGTAGGAGTAGGCGGTCAAGGCGCGCTGCTCATTAGCAAAATTTTAGGTGAAACCGCAAAAACCGCGGGGTTGGACTGCAAGGTCAGCGAGGTTCACGGAATGAGTCAGCGCGGCGGCAGCGTTGTGACTTTTGTGCGCACCGGCACGGAGGTTTTTTCGCCGACAATCCCGATAGGGCAAGCGGATTATATTTTATCGTTTGAGAAAATTGAGGCGTTGCGCTACAAACACTACCTCAAAAAAGGCGGCGTTATCGTTACGTCGTCGCAGGAAATTCTGCCGATGCCCGTAATTACCGGCGCGGAAAAATACCCCGAGGACGCAGCGGAAAGACTGTTAAAGGACGGCGTTACCGTTAAATTCATAGATGCCGTGCCTCTTGCATTGAGCGTAGGAAACGCGAAAGCGGCGAACGTAGTTATGCTCGGCGCGCTCGCAAAAATTGCAAAGCTCGATATTTCCGCGCTCGAAAATGCGTTGGCTATTTGCGTAAAGCCTAAGTTTTTGGAGGCGAACACAAGCGCGTTGCTTTTGGGCTATAACGCTTAGATTATGGCAAAACTCAATGTAAACCCCACAAGGCAAGAAATTCAGCGGCTTAAGGCGCGGCTCAAAACTGCCGTGCGCGGACATAAGCTTCTTAAGGATAAAACCGACGAAACGATTAGGCGGTTTATGGGGTTTGTGCGCGAAAATCTGCGGCTCCGCAAGGAAATCGAATCCGAAATGCCGCTCATATTGAAGTCGTTTTTGTTGGCTTCTGCGGTAAACGGGCGCGAAAAGGTTGAAGAAGCGGTTATGCTCCCCTCGCAAACCGTGTCGCTTATTACGCGCGAAAAGAACATTATGGGCGTTACCGTGCCCGAGTTCGAAATTGCCGCGTCCTCCGAAACGGATATCTTCCCCTACTCGTTCGCGTCAATTTCGTACGAATTAGACCTTGCGGCAAGCTCGCTGAATAAGCTTTTGCAAAAGCTTGTGCGGCTTGCGGAGGTTGAAAAAACAGCAAATATGCTCGCCGACGAAATCGAAAAATCCCGCCGCCGCGTTAACGCGCTCGAATATATATTAATCCCCGACCTCAACGAAACCATTAAATATATAACAATGAAGCTGTCCGAAAACGAGCGCGGCGCAACCGTACGCCTTATGAAGGTTAAAGATATTATCCGTAAGGAATAAAGCGGAAACGTGCCTTTGCGTTGTCATTCTGCAACTTCGCGTAGGGTGGCAAAATTATACGGTGATTATTCACGCGTGAAACTACATAATATCGGCAACCGCTTTCAGAAACTCAAACGTATTCAGAGGCGAAACGGTAACGCCTTCCTTATTGAATAAAGCCGCTAAATCCTTGGTCATTTTGCCGCTTTCGATTGTTGAAAGCGTAGCTTTTTCAAGCTTGTCGGCAAAGGCGGATAAGTCCTTAAGTCCGTCAATCTCGCCGCGTTTCTTTAGCGCGCCCGTCCACGCGAAAATCGTAGCGACGGGGTTTGTGGAGGTTTCCTCGCCTTTAAGATGCTTGTAATAGTGGCGGGTAACCGTGCCGTGCGCGGCTTCGTATTCGAAATTGCCGTCGGGGCTCACCAAAACGCTTGTCATCATCGCAAGCGAGCCGAAAGCCGTTGCGAGCATATCGCTCATAACGTCGCCGTCGTAGTTCTTGCACGCCCATATAAAGCCGCCCTCCGAGCGCATAACCCGTGCGACAGCGTCGTCAATAAGCGTGTAGAAGTAGGAAATTCCCGCCTTTTCAAATCTTGCCGCATACTCCGCCGCGAAAATCTCGGCAAAAATGTCTTTGAAACGGTGGTCATAAATTTTGCTAATCGTGTCCTTTGACGAAAACCAAAGGTCTTGTTTAATTTCCAACGCGAAATTAAAGCACGAGCGTGCGAAGGCTTTTATGGACGCGTCGGTGTTGTGTGTCGCCTGAATAATGCCTCCGCCTTTTAATTCTTTAATAAGTTTTTTCGTTCCGTCGGGGAGTAAAAGCTCAACCTTGCCGCCCTCTGGAACGTAGGCTTCAACCCCCGAATACACGTCGCCGTAAGCATGACGGGCAATGGTAATGGGCTTTTTCCAACACGTAACAATGGGCGAAATCCCGTCCGAAAGCACGGGCGAACGAAAAACAGTGCCGTCCAAAATCGCACGGATTGTGCCGTTCGGGCTCTTCCACATCGAAGAAAGGGAGTACTCTTTGACCCTTTCGGCGTTTGGAGTAATGGTAGCGCACTTTACGCCTACCCCGTATTTTTTTATAGCCTCCGCGCTTTGAACGGTAACAGCATCCTTTGTTTCCTCACGGTTTTTAAGCCCTAAATCATAGTATTCCGTTTTCAAATCGACAAACGGAAGAATCAGTTTTTCCTTAATCTCTCCCCAAAGAATGCGGGTCATCTCGTCGCCGTCTATTTCTACGAGCGGTGTTTTCATTCTTATTTTCATATATGCATTATAAAACGGAAGAGGGCAAGAACATAATTCAAGTTGTAAAAAGGAGAGGGCTTCCTCATAAAATCGGATTGATATCGGGTTGTAGAATGGTGTAAAATATAAGTGTATCTGCTTTTATCGGATATTTAAGTAAAAAAATGGAAATTACACAAAAGGTTATCGAGCTTATTGCGGAGCATCTTTGCCGCAAACCCGAAACGGTAAAGCTTGAAAATAATATTATCACCGAGCTCGGTGCGGACAGTATCGACATCATTCAGATGCTTACTTCCTTAGAAACCGAGTTCTCTATCACGTTTGACGACTCCGAAATCTCCACAATCCGCACGGTTTCGGACATCGTAAAATTCATCGAAGCGCGCAAAAAATAGCCCGTCCGATTTTCGGGACGGATTATTTATCGATAGCATTTGTGCGGAAAAGGAGTAATTGACACCGGAGGAGGAACAAGAATTACAAGCCCTGCGGCTTGAGGTTCGCAAGCTCAAACGAGCCTTGGCGAACGCGGTAAACGACGTTGCACGCGAGCGTAATATTGTCACGACTCAAATGAGTATGAACGCCGTCCTTACCTTAGAGCGTGACAAGGACCGTAACTACCTCAAAATGCTCCTCGAGAACTCGGATACTCATATCGTTATTCTCGATTCCGACTACAAATTCGCCTATGTCAGCGACGGCTTTTTGCGCGTACTCGGCAATAACACCCAATTTTATGAGCTGCAAGGCAAATCGCCGCGCGAAGCAATCTTTGCAAAAACCACCAAGGAATCGTTCGAAACTATCAACGACTACGCCCTTGCCGCAATGAAAACCGGCGAAAAAGCCCACTTCCGCATCGGCAAGGTTTTTGCCGAAGATGCCGATAATGCCGAGTATATTATCTCCGTTATCCCCACCGTCAACGACACAAACAACATCACCGCCCTTTTGGTCATCTACCAAAACGTAACCGAGCTTACAAACGCGCTCGCCTCCGCGAATGACGCTAACCGTGCAAAGTCCGACTTCCTCGCAAATATGTCGCACGAAATCCGCACGCCGCTTAACGCAATCATCGGTATGAGCCAAATTGCAAAAGGCGCGCAAGCCGATGCGGACAAAATCAAATACTGCATAAACAAGATTGAGGAATCCTCTACCCACCTTTTGGGGCTCATAAACGACATTTTAGATATGTCTAAAATCGAGGCGGACAAGTTCGACTTGAGTTTAACCCCCTTCGTTTTCGAAAAAATGCTCGCGCGGGTCACCGATATCGTGCGGTTCAAATTGGAGGAAAAGAACATTCTTTTCAACATCGATATCGACAAAAGCCTGCCACCCGTTATCGTCGGCGACGAGCAACGTATCGCGCAGGTCATAATGAATCTTTTGAGTAATGCCGTAAAATTCACTCCCGTTAACGGCTACATAACCCTGACGGTGCGCGATTTAGACACCGAACAGTGCGGCGTACACAAGCTCCAAATTTCGCTGTGCGACAGCGGAATAGGCATCTCACCCGAGCAAAAAGCCAAGCTTTTCTCGCCGTTTGTGCAGGCGGACGGCTCCATAACGCGCAAGTTCGGCGGCACCGGCTTGGGCTTAGTCATTTCAAAAAAGATTGTTGAAAAGTGCGGCGGCGATATATGGGTTAACTCCGAGCTGGGTAAAGGCTCCGAATTTGTGTTCACAATCAAGGTGACGGAGGGCGAAGACTTGCGCAAAACGCGCGTTTCTCCAGAGGGCGTGCGCGTGCTTGCCGTTGACGATTCTCCGTTTGTTTTGGAAATATTCAGCGGAATCGCAAAGAAACTCAACCTTAACTACGACGTCGCCGACTCCGGCGAGGCCGCGCTCGCTTTAATCGAAAAAAACTCTTACGACATCGTATTTGTCGATTGGAAAATGCCCGGTATGGACGGAATCGAGCTGACAAAACGCGTCAAAGGCAGCTGTACCTCCGTCGTCGTTATGATAACCGCCATGGATTGGGCAGTTATCGAAAAGGAAGCCAAAGCCGCAGGAATCAGTAAATTCATATCCAAACCGCTGCTGCTACCCATAATTGAGGAGACAATCGGCGAGTTTATCACAAGCGAAAAAGGCGGCGAGGTCACCCCTCCCGACCCGACCGACTCAACCGACGGCATTTTTAAGGGCAAGAAAATCCTCCTTTCCGAGGACGTCGAAATCAACCGCGAAATTATCATATCCCTCCTTGAAAACACCGGGCTTGAAATCGTCTGCGCCGAAAACGGACGCGAAGCCGTCGCCTCATTTATCAGCGAAAGCGATACGCTTGACCTGATTTTTATGGACATCCATATGCCCGAAATGGACGGCTACGAAGCAACCCGCCGTATCCGTGCCCAAAAAGCTGATAACGCAAAAACAATCCCCATCATCGCTATGACGGCTAACGTCTTTATGGAGGATATCAAAAAATGTATCGCCGCCGGTATGAACGACCACATCGGCAAGCCTATCGAAATCACTAACGTCATCGAAAAACTTAAACATTATCTAATGTGAGTTCTTTCGGGGAAACGGAACGCTTTTCTAAAAAGAAATAAGAACGGATATTTGGATTATGCACAAGGGCGAAAAAGTACGCGCCTTTTTTCTTTTGTCTTTACCGTTCAAATCTATGGTAGAATATGGATATGGGATTGTATGAGACGTTTTTCACCCGTCGGTCGGTGCGCAAATATACAAGCACACCGCTCAGCACGGAGGTTCTATCCGAAGTCCGCTCGGTTTTAGACGGCGCGGAGCAAATAAGCGGGCAGACCGCTTCCTTTGAAATTTTGGAGGCAGTCAAGGTCAAGGACGCCGCAACACCGCATGCGCCCTACTACATTATCGCACGCTCGGAGCAAACCGACACGGCTTATGCAAACGTCGGTTTCGTTTTAGAAAAGGTCGATTTATTCTTACAAAGCAAAGGTCTCGGCAGCTGTTGGCTCGGTATGGCAAAGCCTACGGATGTGCCCGACGATTACACGGTTATGATGGCGTTCGGGTATACCGAAATACCCGTTCGGGGTTCCGAAAGCGAGTTCAACCGTATCGCGCTTGACGACATTTCAAACGAGGACAACGCCGTTGCACGCGCGGCGCGCCTCGCTCCTTCGGCTGTTAATTCGCAGCCGTGGAAGCTCTCTTTTGAGCCGGGCAAGGTCGTAATCGGCTATTTCGGCAGGGGGCTTTTGAAGCTTATTCTCCGCAAGAAAATGGCGAAAATCGATGTGGGTATAATTTCACGTTTTGTTACCCTCGCGCTCGAAAACGAGGGTAAAACCGTCACCGAGGTGAACACGGATGCCGACGGCAAAGACCTACGCGTAACCGTTTTGTATAATTAACGCGCATTTAATATAATTAATAAGGAGTTACAAATTATGGCAACTAAAACAACTGCAAGTAAACCGGCGTCAAAAAACGCAAAGAACGTGACAACCGTCACCACGACCACAACAACAACCTCGTCAGTCGATAAAAACGGCAAGCCCGTCACCGAGAAAACCGTTACCACCACGACCACAACCAAAGCCGCTGCCGCGCCGAAAAAAAAGAAAAAAGAAACTTCTCAGCTCGAAAAAGACGTCAAGTCTATCAAAAAAGACGTCAAAACCGTGCAGAAGGGCGTCAAAACCGCTCAAAAAGTCTCTAAGCTATTAAAGTAGACGGTTGTTTTTTTAATGTGGATTCTTTCGGGGAGGGGGAGGAATCTGCATTTCAGAGAAACGTATTCTCCTCCCCCTCCCAAACCCTCCCACTCCTCTTGCAAAGCTTATCGGGGGGGAATGCTTTCCGAAAAGAAATTAAAACGGATATTTAGGTTATACACAAAGGGCGCGTACTATTGCGCCCTTTTCCTTTTGTTTTTGTGGATTCTTTCGGGGAGGGAGAGGAATGTTTTCCGAAAAGAAATTAAAACGGATATTTAGGTTATACACAAAGATAATCTAAAAAACACTTCAAAGAGAAGTTCATATTTAACAGCAGTATAAAGAACCCGCACCCGAGCAAACTTTAATTTTCATCTTTAACAGCAGTATAAAGAACCCGCACCCGAGCAAACTTTCATTTTCGTTGTAACAAAAAAGAGGCACACATTTGTGTACCTCTTTTTTTAGAACCGGCAACTTCCTATCTTCCCGGGTCGTCTCCAACCAAGTATTGTCGGCGTATAAGGGCTTAACTTCCGTGTTCGGGATGAGAACGGGTGGGTCCCCTTAGCAATTATCACCGGAATGGTATTTATCTTTTCGCTCTCTTTCAAAAGCTTGTGAATAACCTTCAACCGCTCCTTTGGAGGGTTTACTCGGTTACCCAAATAAATCGCGTTTAGGTGTCTATCCTTATCATATCGGGAGTCTTAACCTACATATATCTTTCAATATTCTTCCGCTTTCTTTCCAAATCAAACGCCTGATTAAATTGAATTCGTTCTATTTGCGTTTCTACTTGCTATCAACAAACAATTGCTGATAACGCTTTCGACCTATTAGTATCGGTCAGCTCAAAGCCTCGCGGCTCTTACACCTCCGACCTATCTACCTTGTAGTCTACAAGGGGTCTATATGGATATCTCATCTTGAGGTTGGTTTCACGCTTAGATGCCTTCAGCGTTTATCCAATCCGAACTTCGTTACCCTGCTATGCTGCTGATGCAACAACAGGTGCGCCATTGGTTCGTCCGCCCCGGTCCTCTCGTACTAAGGACAGGTCCTCTCAAATATCCTACGCCCACGATGGATAGGGACCGAACTGTCTCACGACGTTCTGAACCCAGCTCGCGTGCCACTTTAATCGGCGAACAGCCGAACCCTTGGGACCTACTTCAGCCCCAGGATGTGACGAGCCGACATCGAGGTGCCAA
>JAISKW010000033.1 GCA_031260775.1 Christensenellaceae bacterium | reverse complement strand
TTGAACAATCCGTCCTCGGACGTTACACTCCGTGCGGTATGGGAATACGACGGCCCGTACATATTCTTTGACGCAAAAGATATAACCTCGGGCGCGCCTCCCGAGCCTCTGCGCGCAATCGAAGAAAACTCATCCGCGGTTATTTTTACAATTCCCGATTCAAGCGGTTTCGAAAAAGCGGGATACGGACTTGCCGGCTGGAGCTTAGACAAAAACGCAACGGATGCCGATTTTCTGAGCGACACAAGATACCTTTTCCCCGAGTTTTCGGCTTCTTATGACAACTTTTGGAGTGAGGAAGCCGACCCCGATGCCGCGGATTTCCCCTCCGTCACCCTATATGCGGTATGGTCGGAAATAATCGTTTATAGCGTAATATACGGCATAAACGGCATAGAAAGCGAGCCTCTCCGCGTTGAGCGCGGAAGCGAAATTCTTGTTGCGCCGTTGCCGCAAGATGCCGTTTGCGGAGAAAATTCCGAATATATTTTCGCGGGATGGGCGTTTAATTCGGAAATTTATTCGCCGTACGACCGCCTTTCCGCTTTAGGCAATATTACTTTTACCGCCGTTTGGCAAGCCCCCTCAACCGTTTACAGCGTTTCGTATATCGATTGGGACGGCACAATAATAGGCATTGAAGATGTTATTTGGGGCAACGACGGGCACGATGTTTCGTTTTTTAACGGCATTGCGGAATTTACGGGCTTCGACACGGACATTACTTGTGTGAAAGCAAATATTGTCGCCGCGGCGCAATACGACGGGCTTGAATTTGCAAACGAGGGGCAGCTTTCCTTTGATTTAGTAGGCGGCGGCTACTCCGTTTCGAAGGGTCTATCCTTTACCGGCGGCGAGAACGTCAGGCTCGTTATTCCTCCGACATACAACGGTAAATATGTTACCGCAATAGCGAATCAAGGCTTTTTGCAAACGGACGGAGATTATATTCAAGGCGTGTATATCCCCTCAACCGTTACGGCGATAGGCAGCGGATTTTCCGGCGCAAATATCGGAAGTTTGATTTTTGCAGACGAGTCACAGGTGACCGTTTTCAGTCGTAACGCGTTCCGAAACGCGAATATCGGGAGTCTGTACGCGCCGATTTCGCTTGAAACAATACAGGGCGAAGCTTTTTCGGGAGAGTGCGCTATTGAAATAATCCACTTTGCAACGGTAATGCCGCCCGTACTCGGCGCGGACGGTTTCGGCAATAATTACGCTCTTTCCGCGGTTTATGTTCCGTCGGAGGAAGCGTACAATAACTACTTTCAAGCCCCGTATTTTGAAGCCTATAAACACCTGTTGGCGGTTGAGGGAGTGCCTCCCGTGCCGCCTCCTCCGCCGACTCCCGAAGATGAAGATGAAGATAAAAATGAGCCGCCGACACCTCCCGTTGCAGATGAGGGCGATTTGTTCTTAACGTACATCGATTGGGACGGCACGGTTATTTCGGTGCAAAATTTTGCCGAAGATGAGGAAAAAACCGTTACGGGGATTCCGTTATTAGAACAGCTTTCGGAGTTTGTAGGGTATGAGAACGTTGACGGATTGATATACCGAAGCGGCGACTTGTTTGATTTTTCGGGCGAACACACCCTAACGGCAGTATACCGTGTGACCTTAGCCAACGGCGAAACTTATACGGGTAGTGCTTTGGCGGCGGAGTTTTTAAGTGCGGTTGAAAGAATCGGAGAATTAAGCGAAAACCCCGTTGCGATAAGCGGCGAAAATTATACGTTTGGTGCAAACGAAGGTTATATGCTCCCCAAACATATTGATTTGAGTACCGAAAAATTAATTATACCGCCGACATACAACGGTAAACTCGTGCTTGAAACCGCTGAAAGCGCGTTTGAAAACTCGCACGCTGCGGTTGTATATTTGCCGTCATCAATAGTCAAAATGGGCGCGTTCGCATGGAGCGGCGGTTATAATAACGACAATGCGGCCACAAATATCTATTTGGAGTATGTAACCTTACCCGCGCGGGCGCAGTACACAACGACAAGCGACGACGGCGGCAAAGAAATGTATTCGGATATGTTCAACGGGTGCATTAATTTGAAGGCGGTTGTAATCCCCGAGGGGTGGAACAATTTGAGCGCGCCGCGGATGTTTGCAAATTGCACAAGCCTTGAGGAAATTACAATTCCGTCAACCATTGTCAGTTACAACAACAGTATTTTATCAAACAGCTCGGTTGCAACGCTTATTGTAAAATCAAACGGAATTCCGACAATATCGATAGGAGGCTACTCGTCTTATGCGCCGAGCGTTGCAAGCTTCACAATCGTTTTCGATATTGAAAATAACGATTACGGTATGAAAACGGGTACGGTATCTACTCAAATTACGGAGTTACACATCGTGCTAAACAGCAATATCTATGCCGCCTTTGCCGATAATCCTCACGAGTTCACCTTGGAGGACGGGTTCACATGGGAACCCGACAGCATAACGATGCTTGAATAAGCAAAACGGGTGTGAACAATCTGCGCGTATTTTTGTCACCCTGCGCGAAATCGCAGAATGACAACACGGTTGTCCGCTTTCTATAAAAACATTCTATTTGACGGAGGGGGGGGGTATGTTAATATTAATTCCGCAATCAATTTATGCACGCAATATAGCAACAAAAGAAAGAAATGAGCGAACCCCTACTCTCAAGTAGCCTTGAGGTTAAAAGCGTTTCGAAACCCTCGAACTCAAATATTATCGAGTTAAAGGGCGTTTCGAAGTCATTCGACGGCAAACCCGTCGTGAAAGACTTAACACTTTCAATCAAAAAAGGTGAATTTGTAACCTTGCTCGGACCATCGGGGTGCGGGAAAACTACCACGCTCAGGATGATTGCAGGCTTCGAAAAGCCCTCGAACGGCACAATCTATATCGGCGGTCAGGATGTTACCGCGCTGCAGCCCAACAAACGCCCCGTAAATACAGTTTTTCAACAATACGCATTGTTTCCTCACCTGAATGTGGCGAAAAATATCGCCTACGGCATTTCGCTTAAAAAAATTCCGACGGGCGAAACCGTTAAGGACAAAAAAACCGGCGAGGAATACCCCAAAACACGCAAATATACAATACAAGAAGTCAGCGACAAGGTTCAAGCCGTGCTTGAAATGGTTGACCTCGAGGGCTACGAAAAAAGAAGCGTTAACACCCTTTCGGGCGGACAAAAACAGCGCGTTGCAATAGCAAGGGCGTTAGTCAACGAACCGAAAGTTTTATTATTGGACGAACCCCTCGGCGCGTTGGACTTAAAAATGCGCAAGGATATGCAAATCGAGCTAATGGATATGCACAAAAAGCTCGGCATAACCTTTGTGTACGTCACCCACGACCAAGAGGAAGCGTTGACGATGTCGGATACGATTGTCGTTATGCGCGACGGTGAGGTTCAACAAATCGGCACGCCGCAAAAAATCTACGACGAGCCGGCAAACGCATTCGTTGCCGACTTCATAGGCGAAAGCAATATTTTCGTGGGCGTTATGCGCGCCGACTACAAATGCGAGGTTTGCGATGCGGTTATCACCTGCGTTGACAGCGGCTTCAAAAAGGACGAATCGGTAGACGTCATTATCCGTCCCGAGGACGTACAAATTGTACCCCCCGAAAAGGCGGTGTTCACGGCAACGGTAAAGGCGTGCGTGTTCAAGGGCGACCACTTCCAAACGATTGCCGAAATCGACAACGAGGACAAAGATGAAATCCTATCGCACGACAACACCGAGTGTAAAGTCGGCGAAAAAATCGGGCTTTACGTTAAACCGTTCGACATTCACATAATGCACCGCGGACGCATTATCAACGAGCTTATCACCACAATGGAGGACGAAAACCTTGTTAACATCTGCGGCGGCAAGTTCGAGTGCAACGCTCCTTTCCCTTACGGCACAAAGGTCAAGGTTACAATCGACTTTGACGACATCGATTTAACCGACGACGAAAACGACGGCACAATAAGCGCAACCATTCAAAACACGATATATCTTGGCAGTTATTGGCGTTGCGTTGCACGAACCGACGACTTTGTTGATTTCTTCTCCGACACCGAATACGACTGGCTCAAAGGCGACAGAGTAGGCATTAACATCCCGAAAGACAAGATTCTTGTTGAAAAAATAGACGAAACCGCCGACGAAACGCTCTTGGACTTAGAATAAAGATGAAAAAAATAGCAAGCGGCAACATCCTTGCCGCAAACATCAAAAAAGCAGGACTTTCTATAAAAAATTTCAGGCTTACAAGGAGCGCGTTCGCGTTTCCGTACGTGGTGTTTATGCTTGTCTTCATCATAGTGCCGCTGTTTTTGTTGCTCTCCAACGCCTTTACGGTGACGGACGCCGTGAGCGGTGACAAGAGTTTTTCATTTGATAATTTTAAGTCTTTCGCCAACGACGGTTCATCCGTTAAAACGTTGTCGCTTTCGCTCATATACGGCGTCGTTACAACCGGGCTTTGCATAATCATCGGCTATCCCGCGGCTTTTGTATTATCCAAACTTTCATCGGGTAAATTATTATTGATACTCTTTCTCGTGCCGATGTGGATTAACTTTTTAATAAGGACATTGGCAACCCGCGCTATGTTCACGCTTTTGAATGTGGAACTCGGCACGGGAACGGTTATTTTCGGTTTGGTTTACAACTATCTGCCGTTTATGATTTTGCCCATTCACACCTCCCTAACGAGCATCGACAAGGCGTACGGCGAGGCGAGCGCGGACTTGGGCGCAAGCAGTATACAAACCTTTATTAAGGTCAATTTTCCGCTATCAATCCCGGGTCTCGTGAGCGGAATTACAATGGTTTTCATTCCGACCATTACGACCTTCGCGGTTACGGAGCTTCTCGGCGGCGTATGGTTGTTCGGCGACAGCATTTATTCCAAATTCAAATCGGTAAATCTTTACGGTGTCGGCTCGGTAATGTCCTTAATTATGCTCGTTTTTGTGCTTGTTTCGGATATGGCAATGCGCAAGGTAAACAAAGGGGAGGTTGCAAGAAATGTCATTTAACAAGCAAACCCTTCAAAATACGCAGGATTCTCTCTTTGTAGCCTCGCAAAAACTCAAAACCGCAAGCGGCAAGCTCCGCGCCAAAATCGACGGCAAGGACGGCACGGGCGTCGGCAAAATCGCAAAGGCCGGCGGCAGTTTGTACGTTTTAATACTGCTACTCGTTTTATATACGCCGCTTGCTCTCATTATTATTTTCTCCTTTTCGAACACAAGTAACTTCACTTTCCGCAACGGCTTCAGCATCGAGGGCTATTTGCAAATTTTCAAGTCCTCAAGCTCGCCTAAGCTTTTTGACTCGCTGTACAATACTATAGTTATAGCAATTATCGCGACAATCGCTTCGACTATTTTGGGAACCTTCGCCGCAATCGGAATTTTCGCTATGAAAAAACGCACGCGCCGTATTACCGAAACGGTCAATCAATTGCCGGTAATAAACTCCGAAATCGTTATGGCGGTATCCTTAGTTCTGCTTTTTGTAGCCCTAAAGTTCCCTACCGGTTACATTCGTTTGATTTTCGGGCACATTGCGTTTTGTACTCCCTATGTCATTTTGTCCATAACTCCGCGTCTTATGACTTTGGACAAAAACCTTTACGAGGCGGCGTTAGACCTCGGCGCAAGCCCCTTGCGCGCAATGGTTACGGTAATAATCCCCGTGATTATGCCCGGGATTCTCTCCGGCGCGGCGATGGCATTCACGCTGTCCTTGGACGATTTCATTATTTCGCAGTTGAATAAGGGCGCGACTACGGGTATCGACACGCTCTCAACCTATATATATTCCTCGCAGCACAACGCCCGCGGATTGAATCCATTTTGGTTTGCGGTATTTTCAATTATAATTGTGCTTGTTATTACAATCGTCCTCGTTCTGAACCTCATTAAAATCAAACAGAAAAAGGGCATTGTGAAAACCTTTAGATAACCAACACTACCCCGTCAAAATGACGGGGTATGAAAGGAGATATAAAAAAATGAAAAAAGCAACAAAATTACTTGTTAGCGCGATGGTTATCGCACTGACTGCGGTTTCTGTTTTCGCTTTTGCAGCTTGCAAAAAGAAAACGGACGAAAAGCTCTATGTGTACAACTGGGGCGACTACTGGGACCCCGAAATCGAAGCGGAGTTCGAGGCTTGGTATGAGGAACAAACCGGAACCTCTATTGACCTTGTTTATTCGATGTTCGAAACAAACGAGGAGATGCTCACCAACGTCACCAACGGCAGTGAGTCAATCGACCTTATTTGCCCGTCGGATTACGCAATCGAACGCCTAAAAAACAACAACCAGCTTAAGGCTATTGACAAGAGCCTTGTTCCTGACGAAATCAACTATTTCGGCAATGTCAACACGGCAATCTACGACAGAAGCGAAGAAATCTCCGCCGACTTAAAAGACTATTTCGTTCCCTATATGATTGGAACAATCGGCATTCTCTACAACACCGCGTACGTTACCGAGGAGCAAGTCGCCGAAGCGGGTTTCGGAATTTTCTGGAACAAGACCAACATTGCCGGCATCAACAAAAAGATTTTCCTTAAGGACTCTATCCGCGACACTTATGTTGCCGCCGTTATGTACCTTAAAGAGGAAGGTCGCCTCCCCCAAGGGTTCGAAAACAAATCCGTATCGGAGCTTATCAACAGCACGGACATCGCGCTTGTTGCCGCCGTTGAAAAAGTATTAAAGGAACAAAAAGCCTACTTAAAAGGCTACGAAGTAGATTTCGGCAAGGACGACATTCTCGCCGGCAACGCGCTTGTTGACCTTGCTTGGGCAGGCGACGCTCTCTACGTTATGGATGAAGCCGACGAGGGTGCATTCGGTTACTATATCCCCGACAGCGGCAGCAACTTCTTCTTTGACGGCTGGGTTATCCCTAAGTCTTGCCAAAACGAAAAAGCGGCGACCTATTTCCTTTCGTTCCTTTGCCGCAAGGATATCGCCACCCGCAATATGGTTTACATCGGTTACACCTCCGCCGTTGACCCGGCTCTTCTTGCCGAAGACGAAGACGTAATCGCTATTCTTAACGAAAACGGTTGGGAAACCGACGAGGATATCGCCGATTTCTTCGCCGACGAAAACCGCTACCCCGATATGACCGACGAAAACCTCGCCCTTATGCACGACTTCGGCTCGAAAGAAAAAGTCGTCGAGGAAATGTGGGAACGCGTCAAAGCCGCTTAGTATTGTAGCGTTTGTTCTTGGGAGGGGCAGGAGTGCGGCATTTCAGAGAAACGCCCTCCCTCTCCTCCTAAACCCACCCCCACTCTCCGCAAAGCTCATCGGGGAGAATGTTTTCCGTAAAGAAATTAAAACGGAAATTTCGATAATACACAACAAGGCGCAACTATGCGCCTTGTTTTCGTTTGTTCTTAATGGATAATTTAATTTTCCTTGACAATATTTGAAAGCAAAGCTATTTCACTAATAAAAAAGTAGCGGCATATATTGAGGTGTATAAAGGAAACCGTATGTTTAATTCCCAAATGTTACCGTTATTATTGGTGTTACTCCTCGGGGGTAATATAAATTTAGGAGGCAATAACCTGAACGGCACGGACAATAACCTGCTCGCGCTCACTATGATTTTAACCGTTCTCGGGCTTTGTCCGCCTACTTCGAACAACTGCAATGCAAACACAAACAGCTGCACCGGACTTTAATATTAAGCGTTAGTCCGCATCCTTAAGT
>JAISKW010000020.1 GCA_031260775.1 Christensenellaceae bacterium | reverse complement strand
CGGGCGCAAAAAAGGCGAGCCGTTCGCCCCCGGCGCGAACCCGATGCACAACCGCGACCTTTCCGGCGCGCTTGCAAGCCTTAATTCGGTCGCGAAACTTAAATACAGCTGCTGCAAAGACGGAATTTCAAACACCTTTACAGTGACACCCGAGGTGTTGGGCGCAAATTTAGAGGAGCAAAAATCGCGTCTTGTGTCGCTCTTAACCGGTTATTTCGCTCAAGAAGCTCACCATTTGAACGTAAACGTCCTTAATCGCTCGCAACTCGTGGACGCGATGGAAAACCCCGACAAATACCCCAACCTCACAATCCGTGTGAGCGGTTACGCCGTGAATTTCAATAAATTGTCAAAGACACAACAGAAAGAGGTAATCAGTAGAACCTTCCACAGCTCCTTTTAATTAGAGTGTCGCGGAGAGGGGAAATGCTTTTTGGGGAAAGAAATCAAAACTAAGATTTGAAGAATATACAACAAGGCGCGTAGTTGCGCCTTGTTTTTGTTTGTATTCATCTAATTAAATTTGAATTATCAACCGATATTTTAATTCCCCGTCAAACAGGCATTGATACCTAAGGCGAGTTCGGTGCGCTTTTTTTGGAATTCGCAACCGGTTTTGTATTGTCCGCTTGTGCTTCCCGAGAATTCAAACGAGTTCGCAGCGCAACCGCCGCCGCAGTTATATTTTGCAAAGCAATCGGCGCAATGGGGTTTCGAAAGGAGGGTATCGGTGAATTTTTCACGAACGCTTTTTGTATCGCTTATGCCGTCAAACACATTGCCTAAAACGAAATCGGGGTTACCGGTGAACCTATGGCAAGGGGCAAGCGTTCCGTTAGGGGCAACGGCAAGATAGTCGCACCCCGCGCCGCAACCGTTCAAGCGTTTATGCACGCAAGGCCCGCCGGTTAAGTCCGCCATAAAGTGGAAAAAGTTGAAAAAATGTCCGTTGCGCCGTTCGGTCAATACAAGTGTTGCAAGCCGTTCGTATTCCTTATTTATTGCTTCAATATGAGTTTCAGTAATGGCTAAGGGATGATTTTTGGGTAAAACTACCGGCTCAACCGAAATTTGGTCGAAACCGTTTTCGGAAAGGAATTTTACATCTTCCGAAAAATCTAAGTTTTTATTAGTAAACGTGCCGCGCACATAATAATTTTTGTCGCCTCTCAATGCTCTGAACTGTTGCGCATTTTTGAGGATTGCGGTATACGAATCGCCGCTTTTGGAATGCCTAACCCTCTCGTGTACGCATCTTCTGCCGTCTATACTCAAAACGACGTTTTGCATTTCGTCCGCGAGATATTTGGCGGTTTCCCCGTTCAATGCAAGGCAATTTGTGGTTAGGGTAAACGAGAATTTTTTGCCCGTCTCCTTTTCGCGTGCGCGGGCGTACGCAACGGCTTCCTTAACGTTATCTAAATGGAGGAGCGGTTCGCCGCCGAAAAAGTCGATTTCAAGGTTTTTAATAAATTTCGAATTTTCGATTAAAAAATCAATCGAGCGTTTCATAACGCTAACGCTCATAACCTCACGCTCAACGCTGCCGTAAGTGCCGTCCGAGGCAAAGCAGTAGTCGCAACTCATATTGCAGTCGTGGCAAGTATGAAGGCACAACGCCTTAAGCGCGCCGATAGGCTTTTTGTATGAGGTAATTACCGGAGGGGTGTTTAATAAACCGTCCGCTTCTAACGAATCTAACTCCTCATTCGCCTCTCGTAATTCGGCTGCGGATAATACGGCAAAAGCGTTTTTTTCATTCGAAGTAAACTCAACGGAGTACCTATTTTTTGCACATAAAAAAGCGGAATAATCCGCTTCCATAAGCGAGCCGCTTTCGACGTCAAAAATGTAGTAGCGAAAATTGCCGCAGTCGTTAAATGAAAATGCGTGTACCAAGTGCGCAAAAATACGCCGCAAAAAATACGGCGTATTTGTCTTAACTATTTATTAAGGGTGGGGCGGTTGATTTTTTCGTCTTGCTTGCAGGATTGGTTGCCTACGGTGCAGGAGGTTTTGCAAGCGGATTGGCACGAGTTTTTGCACTCGTTGCAGCCCGTTTTGTGGTCTTTAACTAAGTTTTTAGCCGAAATTACTTTGATGTGCTTCATTATAAATATTATATATTATTTAAGGGTGTGAGTAAAACAGCATCAATAGCCGGGGGCGGACAACTGCGTTGTCGTTCTGCACGAAGTCGCAGAATCCATATTCTTTGCTAACAAAAAGAAAAATTGACGACGCTCAAAATCAGCAAAATAGCGTTTGCCGCTAAATTGCTGATTTATATTCATATTTTAGTGTTTCTTTTTCTTTTTAGCGGTCTTATTATTGTAGTTATTCTTCGGCGGAGGAACATAATTCTTAAGCCGGACTTGCGGTGCGGCGGGAATAATTTGGGGCTTTTCGGGCGCAACGGCGGCTACCTCTGCGGCTTCGGGAATTATTACGGCTGCCGTGTTTTCACCTGCAGTAATTTGCTCCGCGCTTTCATATTGCCCGTCGTTTTCCTCGGCGGCGACCGATTCGGACTCGA